>NZ_CP152413.1:9030000-9169800 GCF_038967635.1 Bradyrhizobium sp. B124
CGAGCGGACCGGAGAGGGACAGTTCATCGAATCGACGCTGCTGGACACCTACTTTCACATGCACGAGGCCAACGTGCCGAAGGTCTCGCTGCGCGGGGATAGCTTCGTGCCGCAGCGGGAGGGCTCGCTGCATCCGAATGGCGGTCCAGTCGGGGTGTTCGATTGCGGCCGAGGTGAGTTTCTCGTGATCTGCGCGCTGGCGCATCAATGGCCGCAAATGGTTCGCGCGCTGGGGCGGCCGGAGCTCGAGAAGGATCCGCGGTTCGAGTCCGCGCGCGCCCGTGCCGACAACAGGGTGCTGGTGGGGGAGATCGTCGAAGCCTGGCTCAAGACGTTTCCGTCGCGCGATGCGGCGATCGCCGCGCTGGAGCAGGAGCGGATACCCTGCGCGCCGGTGCTGACACTGAATGACGCCATGGCCCAGCCGCATCTGATCGAGCGCGGTACGGTCCGCCATGTCAGCGATCCCCGGATCGGCCAATTTGCGATCCCGGGCGTGCCGATGCGCTTCTCGGAATGGCCGCAGCGCACCGAGCTGAGGGCCGACCTGCTCGGTGAACACAATGAGGAGATCCTCGGCGAACTCGGGCTGTCCGGGCAGGAGATCGACCAGCTCTATGCCGAGAAAGTGCTGGTGCAGGACAGGGAGCTGCGGGCCGGCAAGCCGCTCAGGCAGGCGAGCTGAGCGGCCACGATATCAGGCAGGGGCGTTACGCCGACGCGGGCTGGTCGAAATAGGTGAACGCGGCGCTGGTCAGGCCGCCGAGCAGCGACCAGAACACCAGGCTGGTCAGCGTGACCGCGACCACGAACTGATGCGACAATGACGAGGGTACGTTGGTCTCGACATGCTCCAACTCGGGCGCGCCGATCAAATGCGGCAGCATGATCAGGACCACGCCGGCGATGGCGGCCGGCATCGAGCGCCGGAACACGATCAGCCCAAGGCCGGCGGATGTCGCCAGCACCGCCGTCACCCACCAAATCTGACGCGACAACAGTGGTGCGGTGGGGACCCCCGGTAGTTCAGGCGGCAGCCCAAGGCCCGGCGCAATCGTGAAGACGGCAAAGCCTGCAAGGCCCCACATCAAGCCTTCGTGCCACGAGATCGGCTCACCGGTGGCGCCGCTGCGCACCGAAAAGAAGCCGCAAAGCAGCAGCGCAAAGCCGATCGCGGTCAGGATGTTCGCCCCCGCGGTATAGAGGTTGCGCTCCAGGCCATCGCGCGGCTCCCACGCCTCGGCGCCGTGATCATGTTCCGCATGATCGTGGACGAGGATGGCCTGCGCTGGCGCGGCGGCTTCGTGCTTGTGCTCGGCCGCCTTCTCATAGACCTCAGCCTTGAGGATCAGCGGGACGGTGCCGAACTGCTGAACCGCAGTGACGATCAGGCCAACGATGAATCCGGCAATGACCGAGGAGAAGACGATCGAGCGAAACGTGCTCATGCCGACGAGATCAGTGGCAGGGGAAAGCGTTGGAATGGCGCACATCGTGCGCGGCGTTGTGGATCACGTCGATGTGCGAGAAGCCGACCACGCCGACGATGAACAGGCCGAGCGTCATCGCCATCAGGGACTCGGCAAGCCGTCCGACCTGTCGGGCGGCGACCGGCAGATGCGTGACCTGGGATTGCATGACCTGGGTTTGCGCGGCCGGGGACTGGCTCATGGTCGTTCTCCACATTCGATTTGGTCGGCTTCTAGCAGCTTTCGAGCGATGTCGCGACTGGTAAGATGCAGATTTGTTCCAAGAGGGATGCGCTTGCGCAGGATCTTGGAGCGCGCCGCGGCCCTGAACGCGTCTTCAAACCGTGCGAAATAACCGATGCAGCCGTCCGGCGTCGGGTCGGCGCCAAGCAATGTTCGAAACGCGCCCCGATGTACCGCACAGATGGCGCCGTGCTCCGGGAGCGGAAAAACCAGGGAGGCGATGTCGGCGCGCCAGTGGGCAGCGCTGTTCGAGGCGCCGCTGCCGGTCGGAGATTGGTCAGCGCCGGATGGTGAATTCATCCGGACCTCGCCGCGATTCCCACTTGGCCTGCTCGAGCTCTGGACGGTCGCATTCCGCCTGGGGGTAACCGATACAGAGGTAGCCGATGAATTTCCACGTATCGGGTATTTCCAGAATCTCGTGAACGCGGCCTGGAGTGAAGATCGAGACCCAGCCGAGCCCGATGCCTTCCGCGCGCGCAGCCAGCCACATCGAGCAGATCGCAGCCACCACGGAATATTCTGTCGTCTCCGGCATCGTCGCGCGGCCGAGACCGGAGCCGATCTGGTCGCTCTTCTCGGCGAACACGGCGAGATGGCCGGGCGCCTCTTCAAGGCCTGAAAGTTTCAATGCGGCATATTTGGCTGCACGCTCACCGGAATAGGAACGCAGCGCGTCGGCGTTGCAGGTCTTGAAGTCCTCGATGACAGCGCGGCGCCGCGCCGCATCGTCGACAATGACGAACCGCCAGGGCTGGCTCAACCCGACCGAAGGCGAGAGGCAGGCGATCTCGATCAGCCGCTCGATCGTACCATCAGGCAGCGGCTCGGACCGGAAGCGGCGCACGTCGCGCCGCCACACAAAAAGTTCGTGCAGTTGCCGGCGAAACGCATCGTCGAACGAGACCATCGCGGGGCCGTTGGCGGGATCGGTCGGGTTGCTCATTTCAGCTTCATCGGCAGGCCCGAAACGACGAATTCGACCTCGTCCGCCGCACCGGCAATGCTCTGGTTCATGAGTCCTGCGGCGTCGCGGAAAGTCCGCGCCAGTGCGTTGTCGGGCACGATGCCGAGGCCAACCTCATTGGTGACCATGATGACCGGGCTGTGCTGGCGCGCCAGCGCGTCCGCCAGCCGCGCAACTTCCTGCGACCAATCGCGCTCCGCATGCAGCAGGTTGGACAGCCACAGCGTCAGGCAATCGACCAGCCTTGCGCCGCCGCCATCGGTCTCGGCCAGCGCCTCCACGAGATCGAGCGGCACCTCGCGCTCGATCCAGTCGCTGCCGCGGCGCGCACGATGCTTGGCGATGCGCTCATCCATTTCCGCGTCGAGCGCCTCGGCGGTCGCAACATAGACCGGTTGACCTGGAAAGCTGCGCGCGCGCAGTTCGGCGCGGCGGCTTTTTCCGGACCGGGCTCCACCGGTGATCAGAATGACGGCCATATGGACTCCTGTCGCGAACCGGTATCCGCCTCGCCTCGAAAACGCTCTAACCACCAATCGCGGTAAAAGACAAAGCCGAAATCCGCCCCGGAGGGCTTGCACTCGGCCGACGTCTTGCGCATCAGGGGGATCGCGGTTGAGGAGAGGTGCGTGGGTTTTGCGGGAGCGATGGCGGTGGCGATGGCTGTGGACGCCTTGATCGGCTGGCCGGCTTGGCTGTTTGCCCGCATCGGCCATCCCGTGACCTGGCTCGGCCGGCTGATCCATCTCGTCGATACCGCCTGGAACCGGGCCTCCGATCCGCCGGCGTTTCGGCGCATCGCCGGTGTCGCGGCGGCCATCCTGGTGATCGCGCTGGCGACGGCGCTGGGTTGGGCGGTTCAGTCCACGCTCGCATCCGGATGGGTCCGCGTCGTCCTCGTCGGTGTGCTGGCGTGGCCGCTGGTGGCGCTGCGCTCGCTGCATGATCATGTCGCCGCGGTGGCACATCCGCTTGCGTCCGGCGACATCGCGGCCGCGCGTTCGGCGGTCGCGCAGATTGTCGGTCGTGATCCCGCAACGCTCGACGACGCCGGCATCGCGCGCGCGACCATCGAGAGCCTTGCCGAGAATGCATCCGACGGCATCGTGGCGCCGGTGTTCTGGGGTGCTCTGTTCGGCCTGCCGGGAATCCTTGGCTACAAGGCAATCAACACGCTGGACTCGATGATCGGCCATCGCACCGAGCGGCACGAGGCGTTCGGCTGGGCCGCCGCCCGGATCGACGATCTCGCCAATCTGATTCCGGCGCGGCTGACCGGCTTGCTGTTCGTGCTGCTTGCCCCGCGCTTCTCGCGGGCGTGGTCCTGCATGTTGCGCGATGCGCGCCGCCATCGCTCGCCGAATGCCGGCTGGCCGGAAGCTGCGATGGCCGGCGCGCTCGGTGTGCGGCTCAGCGGGCCCCGCATCTATCACGGCAGCATCGCGAACGAGCCCTGGCTGAACGAGGGGGCGCGCGATCCGGCTGCCGCTGATGTCCTCACCGGGCTGAAGCTCTATCGTTACGCCATGATGCTGCTGGCCGCGGCGTTCGTGGCCCTGGCGCTGGCGTGAAGGAGCGGCGCATGCGTGAGCACGGCGGAAATCTCGACGTCGCCCAGCAGCGCTTCGGCGGCGCCGCGGAAGACTGGATCGACCTGTCGACGGGGATCAATCGGGTGCCGTATCCTGGCGTCGATGTCGAGCCGCGCCAATGGGGCGCGTTGCCGTCGCGATCCGAAATCGAGTCGCTGCACAACGCCGCGCGGCAGGCCTACGGGACCGACGCGCCGATCGCGGCGATGGGCGGGGCGCAGGCCGCGATTCAGTTGCTGCCGCATCTGGCGCCGCGCGGGCGAGCCCGGATTCTTGCGCCGACCTACAATGAGTATGCGGGGATATTGTCGGCCGCCGGTTGGGACGTTGCCGAGGTGTTCGATCTTGCGGCGCTCGCAGGCGCTGATCTTGCCGTCGTCGTCAATCCGAACAACCCTGATGGACGGCGTCACGATCGGCGCGAACTGCTTGCGCTGCTGCCGCGCGTTGGCCGGGTCGTGATTGACGAGAGTTTTGCGGACGCGGTACCTGACCTGTCGCTTGCAGGAGCGGCCGGACAGCCGGGGCTCCTGATCCTGCGCTCATTCGGCAAGTTCTACGGACTTGCGGGTCTGCGGCTCGGCTTCGCGATCGGCAGCGAGCCGGATATCGCTGCGCTTGCGGCGATGGCGGGGCCATGGCCGGTATCGGGGGCCGCGATCGCAATCGGGCGGCGCGCCTTGCTCGATCGCGACTGGGCAAAGGCGACGATTGCCCGGCTCGCGGATGATTGCCGCAGGCTCGATACGGCGGCGCGATCGCAGGGCTGGACGCTGCTCGGCGGCACGCCGCTGTTCCGTCTCTTCGACACCGGCGACGCGTTGGCCGCGCAGGAGAAGCTTGCCCGCGCGCAGATCTGGTCGCGGGTTTTCCAGCAAAAGCCGGGATGGCTGCGCTTGGGCTTGCCGGGCAGCGAGACCGACTGGTCACGCCTTTCTGCCGCACTATCCGCTTAGCGCGCCAGCGCGAGCAGGCCGTCGACATCGAGATGGGTCTCGATGTGCTCGGCAAGCGCGTCGAGCGCGCTCTCGACCCTGGCGCCGTACGGCTGATCCGCAACGGGGATATCGAGCTGCGCAAGAAACGCCTTGCGAAATCCGTCCGAGGCGAACAGGCCGTGCAGATAGCTGCCGTGAACGCGCCCATCGCTCGACATGGCACCTTCCGGCGCGCCGTCAAGCGATGCAAATGGCCGTGCGCGATCCGGCCCGTCGGTGCGCCCGATGTGGATTTCGTAGGCGCTGATCGGTTGATGGGTCGCAGCGTGCACCGCGTTGACGCGGGTCAGCGTCTTCTGTTCGGTCATGGTCGTCGTGACATCGAGCAGCCCGAGGCCAGGCGTTTCGCCGGCGAGCCCCTCGATCCCGTCAGGATCGGCGACGCTTTGCCCAAGCATCTGGTATCCGCCGCACAGGCCGAGGATGTGGCCGCCGCGGCGATGATGCGCCAGCAGGTCGATGTCCCAGCCTTGCGCACGCAGGAAGGCAAGATCGCCGCGGGTCGATTTCGAGCCGGGCAGGATGACGAGCTTCGCGTCGCCCGGAATGGCTTCACCCGGCCGCACCATCACGAGATCGACGCCGGGTTCGAGCTTCAGCGGATCGAGGTCGTCGAAGTTAGCGATCCGCGACAGCGCCAGAAACGCGATCTTGCACTGGCCGGGCTTGCGCGCCTCGCCGAGCCCGAGCGCATCTTCGGCAGGTAACTCACCGGCGCGAGCGAACCAGGGCAGCACGCCGAAGCCGCGCCACGCGGTCCGGGCTTCGATCAGGCGGTAGCCGTCGTCGAACAGCGTCGGATCGCCGCGGAACTTGTTGATGACAAAGCCCTGGATCATCGCAGTATCATCAGGATCGATCACAGCCTGGATGCCGACGAGCTGCGCGATCACGCCGCCGCGATCGATGTCGCCGACCAAGACTACGGGCACGTCGGCCCTGCGCGCAAAGCCCATATTGGCGATGTCTGACTTGCGCAGATTGACCTCGGCAGGGCTGCCGGCGCCTTCGACCAGCACCAGGTCGGCGCGCGCCTTCAGGCGCCCAAAGCTCTCCAGCACCGCGCCCATCAGCGATGGCTTCATGGCGGCATATTCGCGCGCGCGTGCGGTCGCGATCCGCTTGCCGTGCACGATGACCTGCGCGCCGACGTCGGTCTCCGGCTTCAGCAGCACCGGGTTCATGTCGGTGTGCGGCTCGACGCCGGCGGCAAGCGCCTGCAAGGCTTGCGCGCGGCCGATCTCGCCGCCGTCGACGGTCACGGCGGCGTTGTTGGACATGTTCTGCGGCTTGAACGGGAGCACGCGCAGGCCGCGCCGTCTTGCGGCACGCGCAAGGCCGGCGACGATGAGCGACTTGCCCACGTCCGAGCCGGCTCCCTGGATCATCAATGCGCGCGCCATGGTGATGTCTGTCAGAACTCGACGCCCGGCTGGGCCTTGATGCCGGACCGGAAGGGGTGCTTGACCAACGTCATCTCGGTGACGAGATCGGCGATCTCGATCAATTCGTCCTTAGCGTTGCGCCCGGTGAGCACGACATGCGTCATCGGCGGCTTCGACGTGGTCAGGAAATCGACGACATCGGCGATCGCCAGATAGTCATACCGAAGCGCGATGTTGATCTCGTCGAGCACGACCATCCGCAGGCTCGGATCCGCGATCAGCTGCTTGGCCTTTTCCCAGCCGGCTTGCGCTGCCGCGATGTCGCGGGCGCGATCCTGCGTCTCCCAGGTAAAACCTTCGCCCATCGCATGGAATTGACAGAGATCGCCGAAATGCCCGGTGAGCAGGCGGCGCTCGCCGGTATCCCAGGCGCCCTTGATGAATTGCACCACGGCGCAGGGAAAGCCGTGCGCCACGCAGCGCACGATCATGCCGAAGGCGGAGGAGGATTTTCCTTTGCCGGCGCCGGTATGAACGATGATCAAGCCCTTTTCACCGCTCTTGGTCGCCATGATCTTGTCGCGGGCGACCTTCTTTTTCGCCATTTTGGCCGCGTGGCGCGCATCCAATGAAGGGTCGGTGCCGACGTCGCGATCTTCAGCGTCGTTTCCATCAGAAATCATCACGTTCCTTCGGCTTGACAAGTGCGAGGCTAGGCCGAATGGTGACCCCGCGTTGGTTCCTGTCCTACGACAGGCGAAGAGGGAATGCGATAGGGCTCAGACCGCTGGGTTTGCCCAAAGCGCAGCCGCCCCCGCGACCGTGACCGGAGAGATGCCCAAGCCACTGATTCCCTGATGGAGTCGGGAAGGTGGGCATCAAGGGAGAAATCCTACTCCGCAAGCCGGGAGACCTGCCGACGCGATGTGTTTGAGACCGGCGGACGGGGTGTTCCGCGACGGGGAACGAGCCTGTTCACGTCAGGTTCGTGTGCCTCATCGCTTCCCGCAGTCAATCCAGGAAGGGCGATGAGCGTTACACTTCATGTCTGTATCACGTGCCGCGCCGGCCAGACGCTCGCCGAAGGCGAGCTCGCGCCCGGTGCGCGCCTGCATGCCGCGCTTGTTGAGGCCGGTGTGCCCGATGACGTCAATCTGGTTCCGGTCGAATGCCTGTCGGCCTGCAGCCAGGGCTGCTCGGTCGCGCTCAGCGCGCCGGGGCGGTGGTCCTATGTGTACGGCCGCCTGTCCGCTGATCATGCCAAGGATGTGATCGCCGGCGCCTCTGCCTATGCCGCGGCGCCTGACGGCATCGTGCCGTGGCGCAGCCGTCCCGAAATCTTCCGCAAGCAATCGCTTGCCCGCATCCCACCCATCGCCATCGTGCCGGAGGCCGCAGAATGATGACGCTCGCCAAGGTTCCGGTCACCGTCGTGACCGGCTTTCTCGGGTCCGGCAAGACGACGCTGATCCAGCATCTGATCCGGAATGCCAACGGCAAGAAGCTCGCGGTGCTGGTGAACGAATTCGGCAGCGAGGGCGTCGACGGCGACATCCTGAAGTCGTGTGCGGACGCCAATTGCCCGACCGAGAATATTGTCGAGCTCGCCAATGGTTGCATCTGCTGCACTGTCGCCGACGATTTCATCCCGGCGATGGAGCAGTTGCTCGCGCGCCCTGTGAGACCCGATCATATCGTGATCGAGACATCCGGCCTCGCGCTGCCGAAGCCGTTGCTGAAGGCGTTCGACTGGCCGGAGATCCGCTCGCGGATCACGGTCGACGGCGTGATCGCGCTGGCCGATGCGGAGGCCGTTGCCGCGGGTCGCTTTGCGCCTGACCCGGCCGCGGTGGATGCGCAGCGCGCGGCAGATGAGAATCTCGACCACGAGACGCCGCTGTCCGAAGTGTTCGAGGACCAGATCGCCTGCGCCGATATCGTATTGCTGACCAAGGCCGATCTCGCCGGAGCCGAGGGGATCAAAGCGGCCAAGGCGCTGATCTCGGCCGAGATGCCGCGCGAGGTGCCGATGTTGCCCATCGTCGACGGCGCGATCGACGCCCGCGTGATCCTGGGCCTCGAGGCGGCGGCAGAGGATGACCTCGCGTCGCGGCCGTCCCACCATGACGGTGAGGACGAGCACGAGCACAACGACTTCAATTCAGTGGTGATCGATCTTCCGGAGATCGCGGATGTCGATGCGCTCATCGCGTCGATCAAGGGGCTGGCGCGCGAGCAGAACGTGCTGCGCGCCAAGGGCTACATCGCGGTCGAAGGCAAGCCGATGCGGTTGCTGGTGCAATCGGTTGGCGAGCGGGTCAGGCATCAGTTCGACATGCCCTGGGGCGTGCGGCCGCGGCAGTCGAAGCTCGTCGTGATCGGCGAACACGGCGATATCGATGAAGCCGCGATCAGGGCGCGACTAGGTGTCTGATGCACGTCGTCTTCCGCGAGAGCCGCGGCCTTGAGGAGACCGCGACGCCAAGGGACCTCGGCCAGGATCCGGCCGATCTCGTGGTGTTGTCGTTTTCCGACAGCGATCTCGCCGCGTTCGCGGCCGGCTGGCGGCGGGGTCGCGCCGCGCTGCCGTCGCTGCGGCTCGCCAATCTCGCGGAGCTGCGCCATCCGCTGTCGGTCGATACCTATATCGAGCGGACGCTGTCGCAGGCGCGCGGCATCCTGGTGCGGCTGATTGGCGGCGAGCCCTATTGGTCATACGGGCTGGCCGCGGTGCATCGCCTGGCGAAGGAGCGTGGCATCGCCCTGGTGGTGCTGCCGGCGGATGGCCGCGACGATCTGCGGCTGGATGAATTTTCAACGCTGCCGGTCTCGACGCTGCGCCGCCTGAAGGTGCTGTGCGACAAGGGCGGCCCCGTTGCCGCGCAGGCCGTGATCGCGCAACTGGCGCTGGCGTCGGGCCTTTATGCCGGACCGGTTGTCGGTGAGATCGATTTTCCCGAGATCGGGGTCTACGATTCGCGGCGCGGCGCCGTCGCGGCGCTGCCGGCATCGGATGGCCGGCCGCTTGTGCTGGTGACTTTTTATCGCTCCTATCTGGCGGCGGGCGACACGGCGCCGGTCGATGCGCTGATCGAGGCCTTGCGCGAAAAGGGATTCGATGCCCACGGCGTGTTCGTCACCTCGTTGAAGGCGGCGGGCGTGGCCGACTGGCTGCGCGCTCAGTTCGCGCAATGCTCGCCGGCCGCCATCGTCAATGTAACCGCGTTCTCTGCGGCGGGTGACGACGGCACAACGCCGTTCGATGCCGCATCGTGCCCGGTGTTCCAGGTCGCTCTGTCGACGGCGCGGCGGGAGGATTGGGCCTTGTCGCTGCGCGGTCTGTCGCCCGGCGATCTCGCGATGCATGTGGTGCTGCCGGAGGTCGACGGTCGCCTGTTCACGGGCGTTGTGAGCTTCAAATCGCCCGGTGAGCGCGATCCCGATCTGCAATTCGCGCATCTTGCGCATCGGCCGGATGCCGAGCGCGTCGCCGCGGTCGCCGCGCGTGTGGCAGCCTGGCATCGGCTTGCTAGCAAGCCCGCCGGTGACAAGCAGCTTGCGCTCGTGCTCTCGAATTATCCGGGGCGCCCGCATCAGATCGCGCACGCCGTCGGCCTCGATGCACTTGCCTCGGTGGAGGCGTTGCTGGCCGATCTTGCGACTGCGGGCTTTGATCTCGAGCCGGTGGAGTCGCTGGGGGGCGTACTGCTGCACCGGAAGCTGACATGGGACGTGGCCGAATATCGCGCGGCGATCTTGAACTTTCCGCAGCAGCTCCAGGATGATCTTGCGCGCGTATGGGGCGAGCCGGAGGATGACACCGACTGCCGTGACGGCGCATTTCATTTCTCGGCGATCCAGAGCGGTAAGTCGATCATCGCGGTTCAGCCGGAACGTGGTGATCTCGGTCAGCGCGATGCCGACTATCACGATCTCTCGCGCACGCCGCGCCATGCCTATGTCGCGTTCTATCTGTGGCTCAGGCAGCAGGACATCGATGTCGTCGTTCACATGGGCGCGCATGGAACGCTGGAGTGGCTGCCCGGCAAGTCGGTTGCGCTGTCATCCGCATGCTGGCCGGAAGCGCTGATCGGCGATCTGCCCGTTGTCTATCCCTTCATCGTCAATGACCCCGGCGAGGCGGCGCAGGCCAAGCGCCGGATCGGTGCCATGACGATCGGCCATCTGCCGCCACCGCTGGCGCAGGCGGCGGTGCCGGAGGGCTTGCGCAGGCTCGAGCGGTTGCTCGATGAATATTCGACTGCGGACGGCCTCGATCCGGCGCGGCGGCAGCGCCTGATCGCTGCGATCCGCGAAGAAGCGCGCACCGCCGGGCTGGAGGACGATCTCGGTCTCGCGGCGTCGGTCTCGGCGGCCGAAGCCATTCCGCAGATCGATCGTTTCGTCTGCGATCTCAAGGAAAGCCAGTTCGGCGACGGCCTGCATGTGTTCGGGCAGGGTGCCTGCGGCGAGGCGGAGAGGGCAGCGTTGCGCGATGCGCTCGCGGGCCGGCGTGTTGCGCCGGGACCGTCGGGCTCACCCTATCGCGGGCGAAGCGACGTGCTGCCGACCGGACGCAATCTGTTTGCAGTCGATCCGCGCGCGGTGCCGACGCCGTCGGCGCATGCGCAGGGCGTGAAGCTCGCCGAAGAGCTGCTGCGCCGTCACTTGCAGGATCACGGCGACTGGCCGAAAGGGCTGGTCGTCGATCTCTGGGGATCGTCGACGATGCGCACCGCCGGCGAGGACTTTGCGATGGCGCTGCATCTCGCCGGCATCGCGCCGCGCTGGGATCATGGATCGTGCCGGGTGTCGGGCTACGTCATCATCGCACCGGCAGAGCTTGGCCGTCCGCGGATCGACGTGACGCTGCGCGTGTCGGGGCTGTTCCGCGACGTCTTCTCGGGGCTTGCGCAGTTGTTCGAAGCTGCGACCGAGGCGTTGTCCGAACGCAGCGAGGAGAGCGACGAGAATCCTTACCGGCAGCGCGTCTCGCGCGTGTTCGGGCCTCGTCCCGGACACTATGGCGCCGGCATCGCGTCTGTCCCGGACGTCTTCACGGAGGAGGCGTGCGACGCGGCCGGCGAAGCCTGGCTGTCGGCATCGTCCTGGGCCATCGCATCCGATGGCGAGATACGGCTCGACCGCGCCGGCATCGAGGCACGGCTCGCCTCTGCCGACAGCTTCGTCCACACCCAGGACTTGCCGGAGACCGATTTGCTGCTGGCGGCGGACTATGCCGCGCATGAGGCAGGCATCGCCGCAGCGGCGCGGCGGCTTGGTACAAAAGCCCCGTCGCTCTATCACCTTGATGCGACCCGGCCGGATCAGCCGCATGCGCGGTCGTTGACCGAGGAAATCTCGCTTGTGGTGCGGGCGCGCGCCGCCAATCCCGCGTGGATCGCGGGCATGATGCGCCATGGCTTCCGTGGTGCTGCCGAAATTGCGGCGACGCTGGAGCACATGGCGGCGTTCGCGCACCTCGCCGGCGTAGTGCCGCCGCATCTGTTCGATCTCTATTACGAGGCGACGCTCGGCAATGACGACGTCCGCGCCTTCATGGCGCGCGAGAATCTGGCTGCGCTTTCTGCGATCGAAACCTGCTTCACCCGGCTGCACGACGCGTCGCTCTGGCAGACGCGGCGCAATTCGATCGCGGCGGCGCTGCAGGAGGCCTCATGAGCGCCGTCGCGATCAAGGGGTGGTGTCCCGGCGCGCTGCGGCCGATGCTATCAGGCGATGGCCTCGTGGTGCGCATCCGCCCGCGCGGCGGGCGGCTGGACGCGTCGCAGGCGACGGGAATTGCTGAGCTCGCTGCGCGATACGGCAACGGCCTGATCGATCTGACCAGCCGCGCCAATCTCCAGATCCGCGGCGTCGGCGATGAGGGTTATCCGGCGTTGATCGACGGACTCGCCGAGCTCGGGTTGCTGGACGCGGATTCAGATACCGAGGCGCAGCGCAACGTTCTGGTGACGCCGTTCTGGGCTGCCGATGATGACACGCCTTCGCTCGCGGCCGAGCTTGAGCGGGCGCTCGCCAGCGCGCAGCTCGATCTTCCGACCAAGTTCGGTTTCGCGATCGATGATGGCAGCGAGCGGGTGCTGGGCGGCGCGTCGGCGGATATCAGGATCGAGCGCGATCGCAATGGCGGACCGCTGGTGCGTGCCGATGGCGCACGGTACGGTCGCTCTGTCTCGCGCAGAGAGGCGGTGGATATCGCGCTCGCGATGGCCGAATGGTTTGTCACCTCCGGCGGAGCCAGAGCTGAGAAACGACGGATGGCGTCTCATCTGGCCGGCGGCGCGAGCCTTCCCGAATTGCTTCGCGGCGACGCCGAGCCAGTGACTCGATCGGCAGCCGCTGTGCCCGGCCTCTATTCGACTGGCGCGATGGTCGGCTTGGCCTTCGGGCAATTGCCGCACCAGATGCTCAGCCATCTCGCCGGATCCGCACAGGCTCTTCGCATGACGCCGTGGCGGATGGTGCTGGCGGAGGGGATGCATGGGATGCCCCGTGGCGCGGATCTCGTCACTGATCCCAATGATCCGGCGCTCCGCGTGATCGCTTGCAGCGGCGCGCCGCGCTGTCGTGAGGCGCATGCCGACACGCGTGCATTGGCATCGGCGCTGGCATCGTTTGTCCCGGCGGATGCCCGGCTTCACGTGTCCGGCTGCGCCAAGGGCTGTGCCCATTCCGGTTCGGCTGATGTCACCCTGGTTGCGTCACGCGAGGGCTTTGACCTCATCCGCGACGGCACCACGCGGGATGCGCCGGTCATGCGAGGTCTGACCCGTTCGGACCTCCTCGCAAATCCCTCCGCGCTGATGGGAGGCCATTGATGCCGCACATCTATGAGACCGATGGCGCGGCGATCTATCGGCAGTCATTTGCGACGATCCGGTCGGAGGCCGACCTTGCCCGTTTCACGCCCGACGAGGAGCCGGTGGTCGTGCGCATGATCCATGCCGCGGGGATGGTAGGCCTGGAAGCGCATGTCCGCTTCACGCCCGGCATGGCTGCGCGCGCACGGATAGCCCTGCAGGAGGGCGCGCCGATTCTCTGCGATGCGCGGATGGTGTCGGAGGGTATCACGCGCGCACGGCTGCCGGCCGGCAACGCCGTGATCTGCACGCTCGGCGATCCCAAGGTTCCCGAACTCGCACAGTCGATGCGCAATACGCGCTCGGCGGCGGCGCTCGAGCTGTGGCGGCCGCATCTGGCCGGTGCGATCGTCGCGATCGGCAACGCGCCGACGGCGCTGTTCCATCTGCTCAACATGCTGGAGGATGCCGAGTGTCCGCGGCCGGCGGCGATCATCGGCTGTCCGGTCGGCTTCGTCGGTGCGGCCGAGTCGAAGGCGGCATTGATGGCCAAGCCGCCGGTGCCGGCGCTGACGGTCGAGGGGCGTCTCGGTGGCTCGGCGATCACGGTCGCCGCCGTCAATGCGCTGGCGAGCCGGAGCGAATAGCGATGGGACGCATCATTTGTTGCGGGCTCGGCCCTGGCGATCCGGATTTGATGAGCGTGCGTGCCGACCGCATGGTGCGAGCGGCGAAGCATGTCGCCTATTTTCGCAAGAAGGGGCAACTCGGGCAGGCGCGGCGCATTGTGGAGGGTTTGCTCGCTGCCGGCGTCAGCGAATATCCGATGGAATATCCGGTCACCACGGAGATCGCTTTCGACAGTCCGGACTATGCGCGGCTGCTTGCGGGCTTCTACGACGAATGGACCGAGCGCCTGGCGCGACTTGCGCATGCGGTCGACATCGTCGTGCTGTGCGAAGGCGACCCTTATTTCTACGGCTCGTTCATGCACCTGCATGCACGCCTGCAGGGACGGGTCGAGATCGAGGTGATTGCCGGCATTCCCGGCATGGTCGGTTGCTGGAATGCGGTCGGCCAGCCGATCGCGCTTGCCGACGATGTCACGACTGTGCTGATGGGCACGCTGCCGGAGGCTGAGCTCGTGCAGCGGATGCGCAGCTCCGACGCGCTGGTCGTCATGAAGACCGGCCGCAATCTGGCGAAGATCCGCCGCGCGCTCGCGTCTGCGGGCCGTCTCGACGATGCATGGCTCGTCGAACGCGGCACCATGCCGGATCAGCGCGTCGCCCGGCTCGCCGATCTCGCTGAGGCCGACTGTCCGTATTTTGCGATCGTGCTGGTGCACGGGCAGGGACGGCGCAAGGGGGCGGCGTAATGACCGGCACGCTGACCATCGCGGGACTGGGGCCGGGTGACGAGGCGCTGATCACGCCGGAGGTCTCCGCTGCGCTCGCAGTTGCGACCGACATCGTCGGCTATGCGCCGTACGTGACGCGCGTGCCGCCGCGCGAAGGGCTGATGCTGCATCCCTCGGACAATCGCGTCGAGCTACAGCGCGCCGGTGAGGCGTTGCGGCTCGCGTCGGAAGGACGGCATGTCGTGGTGGTGTCCTCAGGCGATCCGGGCGTGTTTGCGATGGCATCCGCCGTGTTCGAAGCGCTGGAGGACGCGCCGCAATGGCACGACCTGCCGATTCGCGTTCTGCCTGGCGTGACCGCGATGCTGGCGGCCGCCGCAAGTGCCGGCGCGCCGCTCGGTCATGATTTTTGCGCGATCAACCTGTCCGACAATCTCAAGCCATGGCCGCTGATCGAGAAGCGCCTGCGGCTCGCGGCCGAAGCCGATTTCGCGATCGCGATGTACAATCCGCGCTCGGCAAGCCGGCCTGATGGCTTTGCGCGGTCGCTCGATATTTTGAAGGAGGCGGGCTGCGGCGAGCGGATCGTGGTGTTCGCGCGCGCCGTCAGCGCACCCGAGCAGCGCATTGAGACGGTCGAATTGCGCGACGCGAAGCCCGAGATGGCCGATATGCGGACCCTTGTGATCGTCTGCAATTCGACGACGCGCCGGGTCGGCCGCTGGGTCTATGCGCCGAGGCAGGTCCGATGACCGAGCCATGCCATCACCTCGCTCACGCTTTCGACCCGCGGCCGCTCGGGCAGCAGCGGCCGCGTGATCATGATGACGGGAAGGCCAAGCGCGCGGGCGACGTCGATCTTGGCGCGCGCGCCACCTCCGCCGGAATTGCGGGCGACGATCCACGCGATAGCGCGCGCACGCATCATCTCGAGCTCGCTGTCGAGCGTGAATGGGCCGCGCGAGACGATGACGTCGGCACCGGGCAATGGCAGCGTCTCGTCGGGCGGGTCGACGAAACGCAACGTATAGGCATGCTGCGGCCGGGCGCCGAAGGGCGCGATGTGCTGGCGGCCGATGGCAAGGAACACGTTGGCGCGGCTGTCCGGCAGGGCCGCGACTGCCGATACGATATCCGCAACCTCGATCCAGCGATCGCCGGACGTCTTGTTCCAGGGCGCACGTTCGAGCGCGAGCAGCGGCGTTGCGGTTCGCGCGCAGGCGGCGATCGCGTTGCGGCTCATCTCGGCCGCGAAGGGATGCGTCGCGTCGATCACATGCGTGATGCCTTCGCGACGCAGATAGTCGGCAAGACCGCTGACGCCACCGAAGCCGCCGATCCGGGTCGGCAGAGGTTGTTCGGCAGGAGCGGCGGTGCGCCCGCTATAGGAATAGACTGCGTCGATCCCTGCGCGGGCGATCGCAACGGCGAGCGAATTGGCGTCGGCCGTTCCGCCCAGGATCAGGGCGCGCATCATGGGTAGTCCCTGGTTGACCATCATCGGCATCGGCGAGGATGGCCTTGCTGGGCTCTCCGACGCAAGCCGAAAGGTGCTGCGTGAAGCCGAAACTATTTTCGGCGGTGAACGGCACCTCGCGCTGGCCGGGATCACCGACCGCGGCCACGTCTGGCCGGTGCCATTCGATGCGGAGATCGTGCTCGAATGCCGGGGGCGACCGACTGTTGTGCTCGCCTCGGGCGATCCGTTCTGGCACGGCGTCGGTGGCAGCCTTGTCGGGAAATTGCAGCCCGGCGAATGGGTCGCGCATTCCGCTCCGTCGACGTTCTCGCTGGCGGCGGCACGTTTGGGCTGGCGTCTCGAGAATGTCATCTGTCTCGGTCTTCATGCCGCACCGTTCGAACGGCTGTTGCCGCATCTGGCGCGTGGTGCACGGATCATTTGCCTGGTGCGCGACGGCAGGGCGGCTTTCGATCTCTCGCAATGGCTCACGGAGCGCGGCTGGGGCCCGTCGGCGATGTGGACGCTTTCCGCACTTGGCGGGCCGCGTGAGTCCATCGCGCAGCATCGCGCTGACAGCTATGCTGGCGATTCAGGTGACAGTCTGGTCGCTGTTGCGCTGGAGGCCGCGGGAGCGCGGGGGATCGCGCGCAGTTCGGGTCTACCCGACGCACTCTTCCTGCATGACGGGCAGTTGACAAAGCGGCCGGTCCGCGCGCTTGCGCTGTCGGCGCTTTCGCCGCGGCCGGGTGAGCGGCTATGGGACGTCGGCGCCGGCTCGGGCTCGATCTCGATCGAATGGGCGCTCTGTGGCGGAACTGCGATCGCCGTCGAGGCCCGTGGCGAACGCGCAGCCAACGTCCGCAGCAATGTGGCAAGCTTCGGCCTGACGCACCGGATCGCCATTGTTGAGGGAGACGCCCCCGGCATTCTGTCAGACCTCGCGGCGCCCGACGCGGTGTTTATCGGTGGCGGTCTCGATGCCGGGATGTTCGATGCGATCTGGTCGCGCATCGCGCCGGGAACGCGGCTGGTCGCGCATGCGGTGACGCTGGAAACCGAGGCGCTGCTTTTCGAGCTGCATCAGCGCCACGGCGGCGAACTGATGCGCCTGGAGATCGCGCAGGCCGAGCCGTTGGGCCGGTATCGCTCCTGGAAAGCCGCGCGGCCGATCGTGCAGTGGAGCGCAGTCCGATGAAGGTCGCGGGCCTGGGATTCAGGAGCAATGCCAGTGTCGCGTCGTTGCGCGACGCGCTCGACGCCGCCGGTGGTTCAGAAGGCCTTGCGGCGGTTGCGACGGTGAGTAACAAGGCCGGTGCTGTGGCATTGCGGGCACTGGCACAGGAACTGGGGTTGCCGATCCGGGGCATTCCTGCCGAAAAATTGGCTGAGATACAAACCGCGACGCAATCCGAATTGATCGTGACCAGGTTCGGGACGGGTTCGGTCGCCGAAGCAGCCGCGGTCGCAGCCGCTGGGCGCGGTGCGCGCCTGATTTCGGTCAGGGCCGCGTCGCAGGATCGGACGGCCACTGCGGCGATCGCGGAAGGAGACGGTGAATGACGGTGCATTTCATTGGCGCAGGGCCGGGCGCTGCCGATCTCTTGACCCTGCGGGGCCGCGACCTCATCGCCTCTTGCCCGGTCTGTCTTTACGCCGGATCGTTGGTTCCTGAGGGCGTGTTGGCGCATTGCCCGAAGGATGCGCGCATCGTCAACACGGCGCCGCTCTCGCTCGACGAGATCATCGCCGAGATCGCTGCGGCGCACGCCGAGGGCAAGGACGTGGCGCGGCTGCATTCGGGTGATCTCTCGATCTGGTCGGCGATGGGCGAGCAGCTGCGCCGGTTGCGCGCGTTGCAAATTCCCTATTCGGTCACGCCAGGCGTGCCGGCGTTCTCGGCGGCCGCTGCGGCACTGGAGGCCGAACTGACGCTGCCCGGCCTTGCGCAATCGGTGGTGCTGACGCGGACGCCCGGCCGTGCGAGCGCGATGCCTGATGGCGAGACACTGGCGGCCTTTGCCGCGACCGGCGCGGTGCTCGCGATCCATCTCTCGATCCATCTGCTGGACAAGGTCGTCGCCGAGCTCACGCCGCACTATGGCGCGGATTGTCCTGTGGCAATCGTCTGGCGCGCGAGCTGGCCGGAGCAGCGCATCGTGCGCGCCACGCTTGCGAGCCTCGATGCCGCGGTCGGCCCCGAGCTCGAACGCACCGCGCTTATCCTGGTCGGCAAGACGCTCGGCGCCGGCGAATTCGCCGAGAGCCGGCTCTATGCGGCCGATTATGACCGCCGCTATCGCCCGGTCGGAGCGGAGCCGCGCTTTCCGGGATCATCGCGATGACCGCGGGGCTCGTGATCTCTGCACCGGCATCTGGTGTCGGCAAGACGACGCTGACCCTGGCGCTGGCCCGCGCCTATCGCAATCGCGGGCTGACGGTGCAATGCCTCAAGAGCGGGCCGGACTATATCGATCCGGCCTTTCACGCGGTCGCAACCGGACGCGCATCCGTCAACATCGACAGCTGGGCGATGGCATCAGACGCGATCGCGCATCTGGCGGGCCGTGGTGCGGACGCCGATCTCGTGCTGGCCGAAGGCTCGATGGGATTGTTTGACGGCGTCGCAACGCGCGGCGTCTCGGGTACCGGCGCCACCGCCGATATTGCCGAGATGATGGGATGGCCGGTGCTGCTGGTGATCGACCCCTCCGGCCAGGCACAGACCGCGGCGGCAGTGGCGGCGGGATTGCGCGATTTTCGCGCCGGCGTGCGGCTCGCGGGTGTCGTTCTTAACCGTGTCGCCAGTGCGCGGCACGAAGCGCTGGTGCGCAGTGCCATGGCCGGCGCGGGCATTCCGGTATTGGGTGCGCTGCCCCGTCACGCCGAGATCGCCTTGCCCAAGCGTCATCTCGGTTTGGTGCAGGCCGAAGAGCAGGTTCAGATCGATGGCTTGATCGACGAGGCCGCGCGCTTCGTCGTCGAGCATGTCGATCTCGACGCCGTGCTGCAATCGGCGCGCCCCTGGTCGCCGCAATCGGCCGCGCGCCGCCTCGACATCACACCGCCCGGCCAACGCATTGCGCTCGCGCGCGACGCCGCGTTCTCCTTCGTGTACCCGCATACGCTGGAAGCCTGGCGCGCGGCCGGCGCCGAGATCGTAACGTTCTCGCCGCTCGCCGACGAAGGCCCCGACGTGGACGCCGATGTGTGCTGGCTGCCCGGCGGCTATCCCGAGCTGCATGCCGCGCGGCTTGCTTCCAACACGCGATTTCTTGGGCAATTGCGCGCCTTTGCCGAGGCGAAGCCGGTGCATGGCGAGTGCGGGGGTTACATGGTGTTGGGCACCGCGTTGACCGATGCAGAAGGCGTGCACCATGAGATGGCGGGATTGCTCGGTCTTGAGACCAGCTATGCCAAGCGGCGCATGCATCTCGGCTACCGGCTCGCCGAGCTCGCCGCGGCGATGCCCGGGCACGGTCCCGGCGCACGCCTGCGCGGCCACGAGTTTCATTACTCGACGATCATCGCGCAGCCGGACGCGCCGCTCGCGGTGGTGCGCGATGCGACCGGCGCGATCGTGGCCGAAACCGGATCGCGGCGGGACAATGCAACGGGTACATTCTTCCATCTGATTGCGGAGGACCGGTGAGCGGATTCGTTTCCTTCGTGTCGGCCGGCCCCGGCGATCCCGAATTCCTGACCATGAAGGGAGCCGCGCGGCTGCGCGAGGCCGACGTGGTGCTCTATGATGACCTTGCCTCGGGCGCGATCCTCGATCTCGCGCGCTCCGGCGCCAATCTTGTCGCGGTCGGCAAACGCGCCGGCCGTCTCTCGGCGAAGCAGCATCATGTCAGCCGGCTGCTGGTCGACTACGCGGCGGCGGGCGTGCGCGTGGTGCGCCTGAAATCCGGTGACGCCGGCATCTTTGGACGGCTCGAGGAGGAGATCGAGGCGTTGCGCGCGGCCGGCATCGGCTACGAGATCATTCCCGGCGTGACCTCGGCCTCGGTCGCCGCGGCGCAGGCCGGCATTCCGCTGACGCGGCGGCTGACCTCGCGCCGGGTCCAGTTCGTGACCGGCGCCGATGTGACAGGCGAGTTGCCCGCGGATTTGAATTGGGCGGCGCTGGCCGATCCGGAAGCGACCACTGTCGTCTATATGGGCCGGCGCACCTTTCCGGCCTTGGCCGCAAGGCTGATCGCACATGGCCTCGCTCCCGAGACGCCTGCGCTGTTGGCGGAGTCGCTCGGCCACGCCGACGAGCGGCTTGTCCGCACCACGATCGCAGAGCTCGCCGAACGGCTCACGCATGCAGGCGCTGCCACGGCGGCTGCCGTCATTCTGTTCGGTTCGCTGGCGCCGGAGCAAGGTTGATACGGCCATGTTGATGCTTTCGCTGATCGGTATCGGATGTGGCGATCCGCAGCAGCTCACGCTTGCTGCGATCGCCGCCATCAATGCCGCCGACATGGTCCTGATCCCACGCAAGGGGACCGCGAAGTCGGACCTCGCCGACTTGCGCCGAACGATCTGCGCGGAGGCGTTGAACAACGACCGCACGCGCATTGCCGAATTCGACCTGCCGATGCGTGACGCCGGCGAGGCGGACTATCGCAAGGGCGTCGACGATTGGCACGATGCGGTCGCTGCGACCTGGTCACAGGAAATCGCGCGCCATCTCGGCGGCGAGGGCCGCGTCGCCCTGCTGATCTGGGGCGATCCCTCGCTCTACGATTCGAGCCTGCGGATCGCGCAACGGCTCGATCCGTTGCCATCGATCGAGGTGATCCCGGGCATCACGTCGATCCAGGCGCTGTGCGCGGCGCATGCGCTGCCGCTCAACGAGATCGGCGAGCCGTTCCTGGTCACGACCGGCCGGCGGCTCCGCGAGGCCGGTTGGCCCTCCGGCGTCGACACCATCGTCGTGATGCTCGACGGCGGCGCCGCATTCGAGACGCTGGATCCGGAGGGCTTAAAGATCTGGTGGGGCGCCTATCTCGGCATGCCCGATCAGATCCTCATGGCGGGGGAGTTGGCCGAGGCGGGCCCTCGCATCGTCGCCGCGCGCCGCGATGCGCGGGAGCGGCACGGCTGGATCATGGACAGCTACGTCCTCAAGCGGCGATCGTGATCGAGGGATTGCGTCGGCCGTCCACGCAGCGGGGCGGTTATCCGGTCTTCAACCCGCGAATCGAGGGTTGGATCGTCAGGCGGTAGGCCACGAGCGTGTCGCCATCGAACTGCTCGAGGGTTGTGTCGCAGACGGGGCAGCGATACTCGCCCTTGCTTCCCGATCCGGATGCCAGCTCAAGGCGCCGGAATCCAGCCCCGCAGCGCGGACACGTGACGTCGTCCTTCTTCATCAACTCACCCCAGAACAACACCGGCGGTATTTTGTAACCTAGACCGCACGGCAGAACTATGGTCATGGCCGGGAGAGCGACCGATCATTCCTGCATGGCAACGCCGATGCGATCGAGATCGAACATCCGGGGTCGCCAGTCCGATCCCGCACAGGAACGGACCGGCAACTGCGACGCATTCCGCAAACTCAGCAACAGCTTATGGCGTGGCGTCGAAGCACGATCCGACTTCGCCCGCACCGCAACAATGGCTGCGATGTCGCGACGCCCGCGGTCTCCCGGTCCCCGATCAACGCGCGATCGCCGGCGAAACGCAGGGTTCGCCGGCGATCCATCGCCATCGGCGGACGTCACCTATCGCCGCGTCAGGCGAACCACGTCCTGCCTCAGCAGGTAGAGCGACACGGCGAGCAGAACGACGTCCTTCATCAGGAAGGGCACGTTGCCGGTCATTGCAGGGAAGCCTCCTGCGGCAACGTCCCAACCATCAGGCATGAACGGGATGATGGTGACGGTCGCGATGAAGGTGCCGGTCGAGCCGAGGGCGCCGAGCACGCCGAGGCGCTTGTCCCAGAAGCCCGCCAGCAGCAGCGAACCGAACGTCCACTCCGAGGCGCCGAGGAAGTAGCTGGCGCCGGCATGGCCGAAGACTGGATACAGCCACCAGATCAGCGGCCCGTTGCTGATGAACGGGACCAGCCGTTCGAATTCGTACGGAAACCACTTCTGGTAACCGAAGAACAGGAACATGATCACCATCGCGGCGCGGACGACGTGGTAGTCGAGATCATCCGCGAGCAGGCCCGACCTGTAGAGTGCGCGGACAAGCGGATTCTGTGTGGTGTTGGTAAGCGTGGTCATGGTCGTGATCCCTTTGTGTGGCGCGGTCGCACTAGGCGACCGCGGGGAAGTCGATGTCGGTGTCGTTGATGCGGTTGAAGACGTTGGTGAAGACGATGGTCGCGAACGCCAGGCTGATCTCGACCAGCTGCGCGTCGCTGTAGCCGGCGGCCTTGATCGCGGCGAAATCCGCGTCGCTGACGGTGCCGCTCGACTGCGCGAGCTTACGGACGAAATGCACCAGCGCATCGCGCTTGGCGTCACCGGTCGGCGCGCCGTCGCGGATCTGCTTGAGGACGTCCGCGTTCACGCCGGCGAGCCTGGCGAGATGGGAATGCGCGGCGACACAGTAGTCGCAGCCGCCGGCGGCGCTGATGACGAGCTTGATGATCTCCCGATCGCGCTTGGAAAGGCTTCCGCCGGCGAGCACCGCATCGGCGGCGAGCATCGACTTGAGCGCGGCCGGGCCGTGGGCGGCGATCGCCGCGTAGGCGTTCGGGACGCTGCCGGCCGCCTTCTTGATCTGGGCGTAGATCTGGCCTGACGGGCCGGTATCGGTTTCGAGATTGGGGACTGAGAGACGGGACATGGTGGCACTCCTTGTTGGGGTTGGTGAACGATTGCGGAGTGACAATAGGATCGAGATGTGAGACATTGAATGTCGATTAGGCGCACATATATGCTCAATCGTCTCAATCCGGTCGCTTTGGGGGACTGCCATGGATTGGCTCAGCCGGCTGTTCGCGATGATGCCGGTGCGTGGGCGGCTCGATCTGCGTTGCAGCTACAGCGTGCCCTGGCGCATCGACCAGGGGCCGGGCGCGTCCAACGAGATCCCCTATCATGCGGTGCTTGCCGGCTCGGCGATCCTGGACGATCCCGCAGGCGGTCGGCCGTTGCTGCTGAAGACCGGCGACATTCTCCTGCTGCCAGGCAACCCGCGACACGTGATGCATGACGGCAGCGGGGCGGCACCGCTGCCGGCGCGCAACCGGGCGGCACAGAATTTCACGATCAGCGAAAACCTGGGTTCGGACGAACGGCTTGATTTGCTGTGCGGACACTTCGCGATTGCACCCCCGCACGACCGTCTGCTGCGCACCTATCTTCCGCCGCGTCTTGTCGTGCATGCCGGCCCGCGCACGGGAAAGGGAACGGCCGCACAGCTCGCCGGGCTCGTGTCCCTGATGCGCAGCGAAACGGCCGACGATCATCTCGGCGGCCGCGCCATGCTGGACGCGTTGTCCACGGCGATGTTTGCGCTTGTGCTGCGGCTTGCGAGTGAGACCGATGACAGGTCACACGGTCTGCTTGCACTGGTCGGCGATCCCCGCCTTGCGCCGGCGGTGGCGGCCATGTTCAACCAGCCTGCGCGCGCATGGTCGCTGCCGGAGCTGGCGCGTCTCTGCAACATGTCGCGCGCCACGCTTGCACGGCAGTTCCAGGAGAAGCTTGGGCGATCGGCCAGCGATCTGCTTACCGATATCAGGATGACGCTTGCGGCGAACGAGTTAAAGAGATCGTCGCGTTCGACCGGCGCCGTTGCGGAGATGGTCGGCTACCAGTCCGAGGCCGCCTTTCAGCGCGCCTTCAAGAGCCATATGGGCGTGACGCCGGCGCAGTGGCGAAAGGTGCAACCGTCAGAGCCGGATGCTGTGGCGAGTGTCGCCGCACCGGGTGATCCGGAACGCGCCGCACAAGCTTGACCCACGTCGGGCAGCGGCCGATGGGCGATCGCCACCGGCCGCACTGCGCGCTGTCATGCCTTGACGGCGGCGGCTTGCTGGAGAACTGCGATCATGTCCTCGGGCTCCGGGCGGCGGGTATAGTCGGGGTTCACCTCCGAGTAGAGGATCACGCCGTCCTGTCCGATGACGTAGCGGGCCGGCATCGGCAACGTCCAGCTCGGATCGTCGTTGAAGGTCGGCAGATCGTTCTTCAGCTGCTTGTAGAGCTCGACCAGATAGTCGGGCAGACGGAAGCGCAGTCCGAAGACGTCGCCGATCTGGCCCTTCGCGTCGGACAGGATCGGGAAGGAGAGCTTGTTCTGGCGCACCGACTTCCGGCTGTTCGGCGCGGTCTGCGGCGAGATCGCGACCAGCGACGCGCCGTATTTGTCGAATTCCGGCTTGGCGGCTTCGAGCGCTTGCAGCTCCATGTTGCAATACGGGCACCAGACGCCGCGGTAGAAGCTGAGCACCAGCGGACCGCGGTTCAGCAGGTCGGCCGAGTTGACGACATTGCCGTCGGGATCCCGGAGCGAGAAAGCAGGGGCGACATCGCCCGCCTTTTTGGCGCGCTGGGCGGCACCGGATGCGATCAGCTCCGCGGTGGCGCGGTGCATGATCTCGATGACGGCTGGCGGAACGTTGTAGGGCGGCTTTCCGGCTTCGAAATCGGCCTTGAAAGCGTCGAGCTTGGCTTGCAGCGACATGGCGGTTCTCCTTTGCTTCTGCGTGGTGGACGGCAGCGCCGTCCGTTTGTTGAAATCACACGCAGGAAGCTAACGGAGATGGCCGCGCAGGGTAGCGCTGCCGCTGGACTAGCGCTTATTCCTGGCCGGAATAGGCGCGAACTGCTTCAACCGGCGGAT
The DNA here is from genome assembly GCF_038967635.1 of Bradyrhizobium sp. B124. NCBI lineage: Bacteria > Pseudomonadati > Pseudomonadota > Alphaproteobacteria > Hyphomicrobiales > Nitrobacteraceae > Bradyrhizobium > Bradyrhizobium sp. B124. The sequence goes on from NZ_CP152413.1 coordinate 9,055,097, forward strand.
GACGCGTCATGCATTGAAGCTGCGCTCGAAGAAGTTCACGAATGCGCGGGCCTTGGCAGTCGCGGCGCGCCCGGTCGGAAGCACGGCCCAGAGATCGAGCGCGGGCAGGCTCCACTCCGGCAGGACCGCACGCACCGTGCCCGCTTTCAGTTCGGGGGTGAACATCCACTCCGAGGCGATCGCGAGCCCGGCATCGGCGAGCACCGCAGCCCGGACGCCTTCGGCCGCGGTGACCCGCAACCGGCTCCGCACCGTGACGGCAAGTTCGGTGCTCTCGCGTTGAAAGGACCACACGCTGCCCTCGCGGAGATAAACGACGGCCTGGTGCCGGCTCAATTCGCTCGGCGCGGCCGGCGTGCCGGCGCGGTCGAAATAGGCCGGCGTGCCCAGTACGAGGCGCTTGCATCTGGCGACACGGTGGGCGGTCAGCGCCGAATCCGTCATCTTGCCCATCCGCAGTGCGACGTCGATGCCTTCCTGCACGAGATCGATCTGGCGGTCGTCGAGCGCGACTTCGAGCTCCAGCTCCGGGTGCTGCGCGAGAAACTTCGGCAACATCGGAATGAGATGGATGCGGGCGAAGGTGACGGCGGCGCAGACCCGCAATCGGCCCTTGAGGCCGGCTCCGGCGCCGCGCGCCGCGATCTCGGCCTCGGCCGCCTCTTCAAGCGCGCGCCTGGCGCGCTCGAGATAGCCGAGCCCCGCTTCGGTCGGGGTGAGGCCATGGGTCGAACGCGTGAGCAGCTTGACCCCGAGAAATTCCTCGAGCTGCGCGACCGATTTCGAGACTGCCGGCTGGCCGACCCGGAGCTGTCGCGCCGCTCCGGAGAACGAGCCGGTCTCGACCACCCGCACGAACGTCTCCATCGCCGCCAGACGATCCATGGCTATTCTCCGCAGGAATGAGCGATCATGCCCATCCTGTCACGGTCCGAGGCGATTGGCCATTTCCAGACGTGCGCCGGCAGTGGAGCCGGCAGGCTACGACTTGCGATGCCTCGCATTGACCGCGATCGCGGCGGCGGCGGTGCGGTTCTCGACGCCGAGCTTGGCGTAGATCTGCTCGAGGTGCTTGTCGACGGTGCGCGGGCTTAAGCCCAGGATCTGCGCGATGTCGCGGTTGGTCTTGCCCTTGGAGAGCCAGGACAGCACCTCGCCCTCGCGGGTGGTCAGGCCGAGCTCGCTGGAGAACTCGGCCGGCATGTCGCCACTGGTGTCCTTGGCCAGCCGCAGCAGGAATTCGTTGGGCCCGAGCTTGCCCATGAACTGCAGGCGAAGCTGCTCGCTGCCGGGGAATGGCGCCACCGTTGCGGTCTTCCCTCCGGCTTTGCCCTTCTGCGCCTGTTCAAGCCATTGCGGCATCGGCTCCGGCAGCACGAAATTGTCGGCAGCGTCGGCGAGCGTATCCGACAGCAGCCGCTGTGCCTGCGGCGTCGCCCACAGCAGCGCGCCTGAGCTGTTGACCGCGAGCAGATAGCGGCCGGAGACGTCCAGCGCGGCGCGGGCGCTCTGCGTCATCCGCGCATTGGCGAGATGCACCCGGATGCGCGCCAGCATTTCCTCGACCACGATCGGCTTCGTGACATAGTCGACGCCGCCGGCCTCCAGCCCGCGCACGATGTGCTCGGTTTCGGCCAGCCCCGTCATGAAGATGATCGGGACGCCGTCGAGCCCGGCGTCGCGCTTCAGCCGCCGGCAGGTCTCAAAACCGTCCATGCCGGGCATCACGGCATCGAGCAGCACGATATCGGGCGTGATCTGGTCGACGATGCGCATCGCGGAGGCGCCGTCGAGTGCGACCATCACGGTCATGCCGGCGCCGTCGAGCGCGTCGGTCAGCAGGCGCAACGTCTCGGGCGAGTCGTCGACGACGAGCGCGACGTCGCGCTTTCGCTGTTCAATGGTCATAGCTGTGCAATGTTTTCAACGTCGCCATATATTGATCAAGATCGAACCGGTCGATCAGGGTGCGCATCTGGCCGACGAAATCGGCATGTTCGGGACATTCGTTGCCGATCTCGTCGAGCTTGAGCTGGATCGCCCTGATATAGCCGAGCTGGCCGAGGCTGATCAGCTCTTCGACATATTTCACCGGCGGGCGCGAACCAGTGTCGGGCTTCCATTGCGGGGGCGGAATCTGCTCGGCCTCATACTGCCACTCGATCTTGAGCAGCTGGCGGATGCTCTCGAGCAGCCGCGGGATATCGATCGGCTTCATGAGGTAGCCGTCGTGGAACGGTTGCGCCAGCGGCGCGCCGTGGGCTTCCAGCGCGCTTGCCGAGATCATCAGAATTCGTGCCTGATGATGGCCTTCGGAGCGCAAGGTTTCAGCGACCGTCCAGCCGTCCATGCCCGCCATCGAGATGTCGAGCAGGAACATGTCCGGCCGGCAATGCTGCGCGAGGGCAAGGCAGCCCGGTCCGTCCGGTGCACTGAGCAGGATGAAGCCGAGTGGCGCCAGGATCTCGCGCAGGAGGTCGCGGTGGGTCGGGTCATCGTCGGTGATCAGGATCGTCTTGCGCGGGCCGTGATAGCCGTACACCGGAGCGTCGACCGGCGCATCGCGGCGTGGATTGGTGACCTCGGAGAGCAGCAGCTTGACGCGGAAGGTGCTGCCGGTGCCGACCGTGCTCAGGACCTTGATGTCGCCGCCCATCACGCCCGCGAGCAGGCGGCTGATGGTGAGGCCGAGCCCGGTGCCGGTCTGCGGCTGGCTGACGCCAAGCGCGCCGCGCTCGAACGGGGCGAAGATCCGCTCGAGGTCGTCGGGCTGGATGCCCGGCCCGGTATCGATCACCTCGAACTCGGCGACCGGGCTGCGATAATGCACCACGAATTGCACCTTGCCGGTCTGCGTGAACTTGATCGCGTTCGAGAGCAGGTTGATCAAGATTTGCCGCAGCCGCTTCTCGTCGGCATAGACCACGACCGGCAGCACGGCCGGCCGCCTGAACACGAAGTCGATGCCCTTGGCCGCGGCCTGCAGGCGGAACATGCCGACCAGCTGCTCGAGGAAATCGTTCAGCCGCACTTCATCGCGCGAAAGATAGAGGCGGCCAGCCTCGATCTTGGAGATATCGAGAATGCCGTCGATAAGTCCCGACAAATGGTCCGCGCTGCGGCGGACCACGCGTACTTGCCCGCGTGGCCGCACCGGGAGGCTGTCGTCCTGCTCCAGCAGCTGCGCGTAGCCGGAGATTGCATTCAGCGGCGAGCGAAGTTCGTGACTGAGACCTACGACGTATCGGCTCTTGGCGAGATTGGCGGCCTCGGCCACTTCCTTGGCGCGCTGCAGCTCGGCATCGGTGCGCTTGTGGGCGTCGATCTCCTGGATCAGCAGCGTGGTCTGCCGGCGGGTTTCGTCTTCGGCGGCGCGCCGGCTCTGTTGCGCCAGCACGAACAGCCAGGCGACGACGCCGATGATCAGGGTCAGCGCAAAGAACACCTTCCACAGCACGTCGGCCAATAGTTCGTTGGCATGCACGGCCGCCGTGGTCTGCAGATAGATCAGGCCGAGCACCAGCGCCACGAGGCCGGCCGAGACGGCGAACACGCCGAGGTAATGTCCGAGCTGCGAATTGATGCGGGCGTAGATCGGCTGCGGCATCACCTTGCCCAGCGCGTCCGAGACTTGCGCGCCGATCCGCCCATGCGGCTTGCAGAGGTCGTGGCAGCGGGCGTCGAGCGAGCAGCACAATGAGCAGATCGGGCCGGCATAGGCCGGACAGGCGGCCATGTCCTCGGGCTCGAACGCATGCTCGCAGATACAGCACTGGATCGATTCAAGGTTCTGCCAGCTCCGCTTCGGCTTGCGTGCGATGTAATACTTGCCGTCGGTCGCCCACGCAATCAGGGGCGCCGCGATGAAGGCGACCGCAAGCGCGACGAAGGCGGACAGCGCCTTCGCGGTCGGGCCGAACAGGCCGTAGAACGCGCTGATCGAGACCACGGTCGCAATCGTCATGGCGCCGACGCCGACCGGATTGATGTCGCAGAGATGGGCGCGCTTGAACTCGATATGCTGCGGCCGCAAGCCGAGCGGCTTGTTGATGACGAGATCGGCCACCAGCGCGCCGACCCAGGCGATCGCGACGTTCGAGTAGAGCGCCAGCGTCTGCTCCAGCGCCTTGTAGACGCCGATCTCCATCAACAGCAGCGCGACGACGACGTTAAAGACAAGCCACACCACGCGGCCGGGATGCGAGTGGGTGAGGCGGGAGAAGAAGTTCGACCAGGCGATCGAGCCGGCATAGGCGTTGGTGACGTTGATCTTGACCTGCGACAGGATCACGAACGTCCCGGTCAGCGCCATTGCGAGATCCGGCTGCGACAGCACGTAGCGGAAGGCTTCCAGATACATGTTCGCGGGCTCGGCCGCGTGCTCGGCGGACACGCCGTGGCTGAGCGCGAAGAACGCGAGGAACGAGCCGGCCAGCAGCTTGAGCGCGCCGAGCACGATCCAGCCTGGACCGGCGCTGAGCAATGCGATCCACCAGGCCTTTCGCGAGGTGCGGCGGTCGCGCGGCAGGAAGCGCAGGAAGTCGACCTGCTCGCCGATCTGCGCCACCAGCGCGAACACGACCGAGGCCGCCGTGCCGAACAGCAGGAGATCGAGGTTGCCCGCGGGATCGCCGTGCTCGCCGGCGAACTTGCGCCACTCGGTGAACGAATGCGGATTGGCCCAGGCGATCGCCGCGAACGGCATGATGTGGAGGATCACCCACAGCGGTTGGGTCCAGAGCTGGAAGCGGCTGATCAGCGTGATGCCGTAGACGACGAGCGGAATGATCACGACCGCGCTGATCAGGTAGCCGATCGGCCGCGGGATGCCGAAGCACATGTCCAGCGCGCTGGCCAGGATCACGGCCTCGATCGCGAAGAAGATGAAGGTGAAGGAAGCGTAGATCAGCGAGGTGATGGTCGAGCCGATATAGCCGAAGCCGGCGCCGCGGGTCAGCAGGTCGATGTCGATGCCGCTTTTCGCGGCATGGTAGGCGATCGGCAGTCCGCAGAGGAAGATGATGACGCTGACGACCAGGATCGCCGCGGAGGCGTTGATCGCGCCGTAGTTCAGCGTGATGGTGCCGCCGATCGCCTCGAGCGCAAGGAAGGAGATCGCGCCGAGCGCGGTGTTGGCGACGCGGGCGGCGGACCAGCGCCGCGCGCTCTTGGCGGTGAAGCGCAGCGCATAGTCTTCCAGCGTCTGGTTGGCGACCCATTGATTATATTGGCGCCTGACGCGGTCAATCCGCTGCCGCCCTGCCACTCGCTCTACTCCTGGTCCACGATGCTCTGATCGCGGGCAAATCCCGTACCAAAAACCTACGTCGCTATTTTGCGGTGCAGTATACGCGATCTCACGTATCAGTGCGCTGCACAAAAGTGAGCAATCCTCGCCCGATCAATAAGCGTTCTCGAACCAATGGGGTGCTCATGTCAGACGAAACCAAACCAGGCCTGAAGTCTCCGCTCCGCCGCAAGCTCTTGATGGGAATGGCGGCTTTGCCGGCTGTTTCGATGCTGGGGCGTCCCGCTTTTGCCGACGTTCCTGCAACCTCCGCGGTCAACACCACGGGTCTTGCAGTCACCGATAGCGAAGTCACGGTCGGTATCCTGCATTCGGTGACCGGCACTATGGCGATCTCCGAGACCGGATCGGTCGAGGCCGAGAAGCTCGCGATCGAGCAGATCAACGCCGCCGGCGGCGTGCTCGGCCGCAAGATCAAGTTCATCCAGGAAGACGGTGCGAGCGACTGGCCGACCTTCGCGGAAAAGGCGAAGAAGCTCCTGGTCAACGACAAATGCGCGGCCGTGATGGGCTGCTGGACCTCGGCCTCGCGTAAGGCGGTGCTGCCGGTGTTCGAGCAGTACAACGGCATGCTGTACTATCCGACCTTCTACGAAGGCCTCGAGCAGTCCAAGAATGTGATCTACACGGGGCAGGAGGCGACGCAGCAGATCATCGCCGGCCTCGACTGGGTCAACAAGACCAAGGGCGCCAAGAGCTTCTATCTGCTCGGCTCGGACTACATCTGGCCGCGCACCTCGAACAAGATCGCGCGCAAGCACATCGAGAACCATCTGCAGGGCTGCAAGGTCGTCGGCGAGGAATACTTCCCGCTTGGCTCGACCCAGTTCAACTCGGTGATCAACAAGATCAAGCTGACCAAGCCGGACGTGATCTACGCGATCATCGTCGGCGGCTCGAACGTCGCGTTCTACAAGCAGCTCAAGGCGGCCGGCATCGACCTGTCGAAGCAGACGCTGCTGACGATCTCGGTCACCGAAGACGAGATCGACGGCATCGGCGGCGAGAACATCGCCGGTGCCTATGCCTGCATGAAATACTTCCAGTCGCTCGACAATCCGAACAACAAGGCCTTCGTGCCCGCGTTCAAGAAGATGTGGGGCGAGAAGACCGTGATCGGCGACGTGACGCAGGCCGCCTATCTCGGTCCGTGGCTGTGGAAGTTGACGGTGGAGAAGGCGGGCTCCTTCGACATCGACAAGATCGCTGCGGCTTCCCCCGGTGTCGAGTTCAAGGGCGCGCCGGAAGGCTATGTCCGGATCCACGAGAACCATCATCTGTGGTCGAAGACCCGCGTCGGACGCGCCAAGGCCGATGGCCAGTATGAGCTGATCTACGAGACCGCCGATCTGGTCGAGCCGGATCCGTTCCCCAAGGGCTACCAGTGAGTTCTGGCGCTTAAAGCGCAACCTCACTTCAACGCGTCGCGGCGTGGACGTCATCGTCCACGCCACGGAACGAGCGTCGCTTGACCGGCGGCGCGTGCCCTTTGGAATGACGGAGGACCAGATGTTCGGCGACTATTCGATCAGCGATCTCGGCGCCATCCTTGCGATGCAGGGATTTGCCGGGCTCATCCTGTTCTCCGTCTATGTGCTGATGGCGCTGGGGCTTGCCATCATCTTCGGCCAGATGGGCGTCATCAACATGGCCCATGGCGAGTTCATGATCCTGGGCGCCTACGTCACCTGGATGACGTCGAACGCCGTGCAGCACGTCGCGCCCTGGCTGTTCCCCGGTTACTTCTTCATCGCGATGATCCTGGCGTTCATCGCCTCCGGCGCGCTCGGCATGCTGGTCGAATGGGCGCTGATACGCCATCTCTACAAGCGCCCCCTCGATACGCTGCTGGCGACCTGGGGTCTCAGCCTGATCCTGCAACAGGCCTATCGCTCGATCTTCGGCGCGCGCGAGGTCGGCGTCGAGCTGCCTGAATGGATGATGGGCTCCTGGCAGGCAACCGACTCGATCCAGATCCCGATCAACGGCATGTTCGTGATGGCGCTGACCATGCTGATCACGATCGCGGTCGCCTACGTGCTGTTCTGGTCGAGCTGGGGCAAGCAGGTGCGCGCCGTGGTGCAGAACCGCGTGATGGCAGGCGCCGTCGGCATCAATACCGAGAAGGTCGATCGCTACACCTTTGGCTTGGGTTGCGGCATCGCCGGCATTGCGGGCTCGGCCTTCACCATGATCGGCTCGACCGGGCCGACCGCCGGCCAGCTCTACATCGTCGACACCTTCTTGGTCGTCGTGTTCGGCGGCGCCGCTTCGCTGTTCGGCACCATCGCCTCCGCCTTCTCGATCTCGCAGACCCAATCGACGCTGGAATTCTTCCTGTCGGGATCGATGGCCAAGGTGATCACGCTCTTGACCATCGTCGCGATCCTGATGGTGCGTCCGCAGGGGCTCTTCGCGCTCAAGGTCCGCAAATAAGAACAAGCAGGCAGGTCATGGTCATCAACTCGCGCTTTTTCAATCGCTCCGAACTGCTCGGCTTCCTTGCGCTCGCGGTGCTGTTGCTTCTCATCCTGCCGCTGTCGCTGGATATCTTCCGCCTCAATTTGGTAGCCAAATACCTGACCTACGCCTTCGTCGGCATCGGCCTCGTGTTGTGCTGGGGCTATGGCGGCATCCTGAGCCTGGGGCAGGGCGTGTTCTTCGGTCTCGGCGGCTACTGCATGGCGATGTACCTCAAGCTCGAGGCGTCCTCGGTCGCGAACACCAAGATCCAGTCGACGCCGGGCATCCCGGACTTCATGGATTGGAACCAGATCACGCAGCTTCCGCTGTTCTGGAAACCGTTCCACAGTTTTCCGGTCACGGTGCTGGCGATCCTGCTGGTTCCAGCGTTGTTCGCGCTGATCATCGGCGCTGCGATGTTCAAGCGCCGGGTCGGCGGCGTGTACTTTGCGATCATCACGCAAGCGATCGCGGCGATTCTCACCATTCTGATCGTGGGGCAGCAGGGCTACACCGGCGGCATCAATGGCATCACCGACTTGCGTACGCTGCACGGCTGGGACATCCGCACCGATCACGCCAAGTTCATTCTGTATTTCGTCGAGGTTGTGCTGCTGTTCGGATGCATCGTTACCGCGCAATTCATCCGGCTGACAAAACTCGGGCGCATCCTGGTGGCGATGAGAGAGCAGGAGGATCGCGTGCGCTTCTCCGGTTACAGCGTCGCCAACTTCAAGATCTTCGCGTTCTGTGCCGCGGCGGTGTTCGCGGCGATCGGCGGCGCCATGTTCACGCTCGAGGTCGGCTTCATGTCGCCGTCCTTCGTCGGCATCGTGCCGTCGATCGAGATGGTGATCTACACCGCGGTCGGCGGCCGGATGTCGATCTTCGGTGCGGTTTGGGGCGCGCTGCTGGTCAACTTCGCCAAGACCAGCCTTTCGGAATCCTTCCCGCAGCTCTGGCTGTTCGGCCTCGGCGCGCTGTTCATCGCAGTCGTGCTCGCCTTCCCGAACGGGCTCTCCGGCATCTGGGCGGACCATATCCAGCCCCGCATCGATCGCATGTTCGCATCACGCAAATCGAAATCGGCGGCAGGGCTTATCGCCGACGGCGCACCGGCCGAGTGAGGAGGGATCATCATGCTCGTCGGCCATCAGCCCAAGGATTTCCTGCTCGCGGTCTCCGGACTCACCGTGTCCTTTGACGGCTTCAAGGCGGTGAACGATCTCTCCTTCTATGTCGAGGAGAACGAGATCCGCGTCATCATCGGCCCGAACGGCGCCGGCAAGACCACGGTGCTTGACCTGATCTGCGGCAAGACGCGGGCCACGTCAGGCTCGATCCAGTTCCGCGGCCAGGAGCTGACGAGATTGCGCGAGAACGAGATCGTGCAGGCCGGTGTCGGGCGCAAGTTTCAGACGCCGTCGGTGTTCGAGGATCTCACCGTGTTCGAGAACCTCGAGATTTCCTACCCGCGCGGCCGCACGGTGTTCGGCTCGCTGACCTTCCAGCGTGACGACGCGGTGAAGCAGCGGGTCGAGGAGGTCGCCGAGATGATCTTCCTGAAGGACCGGCTCAACACCTATGCGGACCAGCTCAGCCATGGCCAGAAGCAGTGGCTCGAGATCGGCATGCTGCTGATCCAGGACCCGGACCTCTTGATGCTCGACGAGCCGGTGGCCGGCATGAGCGTCTCCGAGCGCGCCAAGACCGCCGAGCTGCTCAACCGCATCATCAAGGATCGCTCGGTGCTGGTGATCGAGCACGACATGAAGTTCGTCGAGGACATCGCGCACAAGGTCACGGTCCTGCATCAGGGCCAGATCCTGTCCGAGGGGACGATGGAGCACGTCAAGAACGATCCGAAGGTGATCGAAGTTTATTTGGGCCACTGAGGAACTGGAACGATGCTGGCAATCAATGATCTTCACGTCGCCTACGGCCAGAGCGAGGTGCTGCACGGCCTCAACGTCTCCGTCGCGCCCAACGAGATCGTTGCGATCATGGGCCGCAACGGCATGGGCAAGACCACGCTGATGAAGTCGCTGATGGGCATCCTGCCGGTCAAGAGCGGCAAGGTGACCATGGACGGCACCGAGCTCGGCGCGATGAAGAGCTACGAGCGGGTGGCGAAGGGGCTCGCCTACGTGCCGCAGGGCCGGATGATCTTCTCCACCATGACGGTGAAGGAGAACATCGAGACCGGGCTCGTGGTCTCCGGCGGCTCCGAGGTGCCCGGCGATATCTACGAGCTGTTCCCGGTGCTGCTCGAAATGAAGGGCCGCCGCGGCGGCAATCTCTCGGGCGGGCAGCAGCAGCAGCTCGCGATCGCCCGCGCGCTGGCGACCAAGCCGAAGGTGCTGCTGCTCGACGAGCCGACCGAAGGCATCCAGCCGTCGATCATCAAGGACATGGCGCGCACCCTGAAACGGATCCGCGACGAGCGGGGGCTGTCGATCGTCGTCTCCGAGCAGGTCCTGAGCTTCGCGCTCGACATCGCCGACCGCGTGCTCGTCATCGAGAACGGCGAGATCGTCCGCGACGATCCGCGCGCCAGCGTCGATGCCGCACAGATCTCGAAATATCTGTCCATCTAACCAGTAAACGAAGGGGAGCATCTCGATGCCTGATACACTGATCAAGGTCGATCTCAGCAAGTCGGCCTATGAAAACGACAAGATTCACAACCGCTGGCATCCGGAGGTTCCGATCGTCGAGTGGGTCAGCCCGGGCGACGACTTCATCATCGAGACCGTCGACTGGACCGGCGGCTTCATCAAGAACAACGATTCCGCCGATGACGTGCGCGACATCGATCTGTCGATCGTGCACTTCCTGTCCGGTCCGATCGGCGTCAAGGGCGCCGAGCCCGGCGATCTCCTCGTCGTCGACCTGCTCGACGTCGGTCCCTTGAAGGAGAGCCTGTGGGGCTTCAACGGCTTTTTCTCCAAGCAGAATGGTGGCGGCTTCCTCACCGACCATTTCCCGCTGGCGCAGAAGTCGATCTGGGACATCAAGGGTCTCTACACCTCGTCGCGTCACATCCCGGGCGTCAATTTCGCCGGCCTGATCCATCCCGGCCTGATCGGCTGTCTGCCCGACGCCAAGATGCTGGCGGCCTGGAACAAGCGCGAAGCCGAGCTGATCGCGACCAACCCGACCCGCGTGCCGGGCCTCGCCAATCCGCCGTTCGCGCCGACCGCGCATGCCGGCCAGGCCAAGGGTGACGTCAAGGCCAAGATCGGTCTTGAGGGCGCCCGTACCGTGCCGCCGCGTGAGCATGGCGGCAATTGCGACATCAAGGATCTGTCGCGCGGATCGAAGATCTACTTCCCGGTCTATGTACCGGGCGGCGGGCTTTCGATGGGCGATTTGCATTTCAGCCAGGGCGACGGCGAGATCACCTTCTGCGGCGCCATCGAGATGGCCGGCTGGCTGCACATCAAGGTCGACATCATCAAGGACGGCGTCTCGAAGTACGGCATCAAGAACCCCGTGTTCAAGCCGTCGCCGATCACGCCGAACTACAAGGACTATCTGATCTTCGAGGGCATCTCGGTCGACGAGGCGGGCAAGCAGCACTATCTCGACGTGCACATCGCCTATCGCCAGGCCTGCCTCAACGCGATCGAGTATCTGAAGAAGTTCGGCTACTCCGGCGCCCAGGCCTATTCGATCCTCGGCACCGCGCCGTGCCAGGGCCATATCTCCGGCGTGGTCGACGTGCCCAACGCCTGCGCCACACTCTGGCTGCCGACCGAGATCTTCGACTTCGACGTCATGCCGTCATCGGCAGGTCCGATCAAGCACATCAAGGGCGACGTGCAGATGCCGATTTCGCCCGACAAGTGAAGCTTCAAGTGATCCCTGCGCGACGGGTGCGGGACGGCTGCGTATTGGCCGCCCCGCATCCATCGCCGGATGTCACACACGACTGCGCAAGGATTAAGGAAATGCCGATCTACGAATATCTCTGCAACGATTGCGGCCCGTTCACCGACATGCGGCCGATGGCGGAATGCGACCTGCCGCAGGACTGCCCGCAATGCGATACGACGTCGCCGCGTGTGATCCTCACTGCGCCGGCGTTCTTCTGCATGCCCTCGGACAAGCGCAAGGCGCACGCCACCAACGAGCAGAGCCAGCACGCGCCGAAGACGCTCGATCAGTACAAGGCCGCGCATGGCCCGGGCTGCGGCTGTTGCTCCACGACGGGGAAGAAGAAGCCGGCGCGGCTGATGACCAAGACGAAGACCGGCGCCAAGGGTTTTCCGACCGCGCGTCCCTGGATGATCAGCCACTGACGGGGCGCTGATCGTCAGGCCTGTTCAGCGACCTTCAAGGCCTCGGTGCGGATTTCCTCGACCAGCCGCTCCTTCAGCGCGACGAATTCGGGCGTGGTCTTGATCTTGTAGGAGCGCGGATGCGGCAGGTCGATCGCGATCTCGGCCTTGATGCGGCCGGGACGCGCGCTCATGACGATGACGCGGCTGCCGAGGAAGATCGCCTCCTCGATATCGTGGGTGACGAACAGCACCGTCTTCTGGTCGCGCTCCCAGATCCCGAGCAGCATCTCCTGCATCAGCGCCCGGGTCTGGTTGTCGAGCGCGCCGAACGGCTCGTCGAGCAGCAGGATCTTCGGATCATTGGCCAGCGCCCGGGCGATCGCGGTGCGTTGCTGCATGCCGCCGGACAGCTGCTTGGGCCAGTGATTCTCGAAGCCGGATAGCCCGACCCGGCGGATGAAGGCGTCGGCGATGTCATGGCGCCCGGTTTGCGACACGCCGCGCTCGCGCAGGCCGAAGGCGATGTTCTCCCGCACGGTCAGCCACGGAAACAGGGTGTAGGACTGAAACACCATGCCGCGATCGGCGCCGGGGCCGGTGACTTCGCGGCCGTCGAGCGTGACGTGCCCGCTGGTCGGCCGGTCGAGCCCGGCGATGATCCGGAGCAGGGTGGACTTTCCGCAGCCGGAGGGGCCGAGGATGGTGACGAAGTCGTTGTCGCCGACATCGAGCGTGGTCGGCTCGAGCGCGCGGGTCGGCGCGTTGCCCGCGCGGGCCGGGAAGATTCGCGAGACCTGTTCGATCCTGAGCGCGGTCATGCGAGCTTCCATGGGAACAGCCAGGCGTTGAACGCCTTGAACAGGAAATCGGAGATCAGGCCGATCAGCCCGATGACGATGATGCCGAAGATGATCTGGCCGGTGTTGAGCAGCGCCTGGCTGTCGGTGATCATGTGCCCGATACCGGACGATGAGCCGATCAGCTCGGCCACGATGACGTAAGTCCAGGCCCAGCCGAGCACCAGCCTCAGGATCTCGGCGATCTCGGGCGCCGCGGAGGGCAGTAGCACGCGGCGGATGACGCCGCTGTTGCGGGCGCCGAGCGTATACGCAGCCTCGACCAGGTCCCGCCGTGTGGCGCCGACCGTCACGGCCACCATCAGGATGATCTGGAACACCGCGCCGATGAAGATCACGAGCAGCTTTTGTAATTCGCCGATGCCGGCCCACAGGATCAACAACGGGATGAAGGCGGATGCCGGCAGATAGCGCGCAAAGGACACGAAGGGCTCGAGAAAGGCCTCGACCGGCTTGTAGGCGCCCATCAGCACGCCGATCGGCACCGCGATGACGGCGGCAAGGGCAAAGCCGCCGATGACGCGCCAGATCGTCATTCCGATGTCGAACAGGAAGCCTTGCTTGGCGAGCAGCTCATAGCCTTCCTGCACCATGGTGAGCGGGTTGGCGAGGAATGTCTTGGATACATGGCCGCCGAACGTCGCCCAGGACCAGAGGGCGACGAAAAGCACGAAGAAGGCGAGGCCGTAGACCACGCGTTGCTTCGATGTTGTGGGCTCAAGGGGACGCATCAAATTTTTCCAGGCGTATCTCATGCGCCAGTCCCGCCCGGCTTGTCGCGAGGCGGGACCGGCCGAAATGATGGCTGCGTTACTTGACGAAGCTGGCGTCGTAGATGTCTTCAACCTTCGGCGCGGCCTTGATGATGCCGACCTCGAGCAGCAGATCGGCGGCATCCTTGTTGAAGGTGAGGAAGTCGCCGGCGAAGAATTTCTGGTTGGCGGCCTTGTCCTGCCAGCGCAGGTACTTTGCCGAGTTGCCGAACTGCTCGCCGGACTGCTTCACGTCCGCGCCCATGATCTCATAAGCCTTGGCCTGATCCTTGGCGATCATGTCGATCGCCTCGAAATAGCTGTCGGCCAGCGCCTGGGCTGCCTTCGGATTGTCGGTCAGGAATTTCGGTGTGCAGCCGAACGTGTCCATCACGATCGGATAGTCGAGGGTGGTGGCGATGATCTTGCCCTTGTCGGGCGCGGCGCGCACGGTCGACAGATAAGGCTCGTAGGTCATCGCGGCGTCGTTCTGGCCGGAGACGAAAGCCTGCGCCGCGGCGGCGGGCTCCAAATTGACCACGGTGACATCCTTCACCGAGAGGCTGTTTTTCTTCAGCATCCAGGCCAGCGCGAAGTAGGGCGAGGTGCCCGGCGCCGATGCCGCGACGGTCTTGCCCTTGAGGTCCTTGATCGCGGCGACGTCGTTGCGCACAGCCATACCGTCGGCGCCATAACTCTTGTCGAGCTGGAAGATCTGCTTGGTCGCGACGCCGTTGGCGTTCCAGGAGATCCAGGTCTCGACCGTCGTCGCCGCGCACTGGATGTCGCCCGAAGCGATCGCGAGATGGCGGTCCTTCTGCGGGATCTTCTTCAAGGTCACGTCGAGGCCGTTCTTCTTGAAGATGCCGGCTTCCTTGGCGAGCGTCAGCGGCGCGAAGCCGGTCCATCCGGAGATGCCGACGCCGACCTTGACGTCATCCGCGAACGCGGCGGTGGACGCGAGCAAAGCTGCGATTGCGGGCAATAGCTTGAAGGAACGCATGATTGTCGACCTCTTGGACGATGGATTGAACCCTGTTGATGTCTTCACGTCAGCGATGTCTTCACGTTGCGGCGGATAGCCGCACGGAAACGTCGGTGGATGGTGGCCCATGATGCATTGCATGAAATATGCCGCGCAAGGCGTCTTCAGCCTCCCTTGAAGCGAGCCACCAGCCGATGCGTGTCGCCTGGATAATGCAACCGCACCGCCGTTACCGTGCGCGCGCTGCGCCAGGTATAGCGGTCGATCACGAGGCAGGGCGCGCCGACCGCGATGTCGAGCGCCTTCGCTGTGCGATCGTCCGCGACAACCGCGCTGATCGTATGTTCAGCCTCGGTCCACGGCACGTGATGCAGCAGCCATGATCCCGGGGGTTCGCGTGCAAAATCCGCCGTCGCGGCCTCCGGAACCGTGGAGAGATCGATCAGCCTGTCTTCAACCGCAAACGGCACATTGTCGGCGCTGTGTCGGCAGGCGATCGCGATCACCTTACCGGCCGTGCTCATGCCGAGCCGGGCACGATCGGCAGCGGTCGCGGTGCGCCGCCGGCAATCGATCAGCTGATAGCCGTAGCTGCGGCCGAGCGCCGTGATCTCGGCGCGCATGTCGGCAATCTTGAGCACCGCCGACAGATGCTGCGGACGGCGTACGAATGAGCCGGCCCGCCGGCGCCGCTCGATCAAGTCGGCCTGCGCCAGCTCCGACAACGCCTTGTTCACCGTCATGCGCGAGCAGCGATAGCGCGCCATCAATTGGTGCTCGTAGGGGATACGGTGGCCCGGCGGCCATTCGCCGGTCAGGATGCGGGTCTCGATATCGAGCCTGATCCGCTTGTAGAGCGTCGGCTTGACGGCTGCGGCAGGGCGGGCCCGGTCGGAGGCGAGGCTCATGCGGCAAGCCTCCGGACGCTGGCATTGAACCGCTCGCGCGCCTTGTCGCGCAGCCGGTGCCGTCCGCCCGTGACCAGCCTGTCGCCGCCGGCCCACACGCAATCGATCGCATCGCTTCCGGACGCAAACAGCCAGCCGTCGAGAACGGCATCACCCGACCGTCCCGCCAGGGATGGGTGCGCGGTATCGAGGCTGACGATGTCGGCGCGGGCGCCGGGAACCAGCCCAGCTTTGGTTTGTGCCAGCGCTTGCGCGCCGCCCGCGAGCGCGTGGTCGAACAGGGTACGGCCGGTGGATGCACCCGGGCGCCCGGAGAGCACATTGCGCTCGCGGTGCTTCAGCCGCTGGCCGTATTCGAGTTGACGAAGCTCGTCGGCGACCCCGACCAGCACATTGGAATCCGTTCCGATGCCGAACCGGCCGCCCGCGGCGAGGAACTCGCGCGCCGAAAAGATGCCGTCGCCGAGGCTTGCTTCGGTGACGGGGCAAAGGCCGGCAACGGCGCCGCTAGCGGCGAGCGCAGCGACTTCCCGTTCCGTCATGTGGGTCGCGTGAATCAGGCACCAGCGCTGATCGACGGGCGCGTTTTCCAGCAGCCATCGCACCGGCCGCTGCCCCGACCAGGCAAGGCAATCCTCAACCTCGCGCACCTGCTCGGCGGCGTGGATGTGGATTGGATCCGCCCCGGCAAGCGGAATGATCGCCGCGAGCTCATCCGGCGCCACGGCGCGCAGGCTGTGCGGGGCGATGCCGATGTTGGCGCCGGGGAGTGTTCGGATTGCGTTGCGCGAGGCTGCCATCAGCGCGGCGAACTGATCGACCGAGCAGATGAAGCGCCGCTGCCCGGCATGCGGCGCTGCGCCGCCGAACGTGCCGTGGGCATAAAAGCTCGGCAGCAGGGTGAGTCCGATGCCGGACGCCTCAGTCGCCTGCGCGATGCGCACGGCCATCTCGGCCGGATTGGCGTAAGGCGAGCCGTCCCGATCATGATGGAGATAGTGGAATTCGCCGACCCGGGTAAAGCCGCGCTCGAGCATCTCGACATAGAGCAGGGTCGCAACGGCCGCGACGTCGTCCGGCGTCATCGTCAGCGCAAAGCGATACATCGTCTCGCGCCAGGTCCAGAACGTGTCGGTCGTATCGCCGCGCAGTTCGGCAAGGCCGGCCATGCCGCGCTGAAACGCGTGGCTGTGCAGGCTCGCCAATCCCGGAACTGCCAATTGGTGACGTTCATCGCCGGCGGCGGGGGGCACGCCTGCCGTCACCGAGGCGATCGCGCCGTCGGTGACCACGATTTGCACGTCATTGGCCCAGCCCGAGGGCAGCAGCGCGAATGCGAAATGCAGTCGTGTCATTTTTCCATGCCGGCTGGACAGAACCCGGACACGATTATATGTCTAGACATATAAGTCAAGCATCCCACCTCGGGGGACGATCGCATGGCAGAGCGTTTCGACCGCATCTGGCACAACGCCCGGCTCGCCACGATGCGCGGCGCCGATCTCGGCGAGATCGAGCAGGGCCTGATCGCGGCGCGCGACGGCCGCATTGTCTATGCAGGCGTGCAATCGGACTTTCCTGTGGATGCGGACGCGGTCGAGCGGATCGATTGCGGCGGCCGCTGGATCACACCCGGGCTGGTCGATTGCCACACGCATCTCGTCTATGGCGGCAACCGCGCGCACGAGTTCGAGCTGCGCCTGAAGGGCGCAAGCTATGAGGAGATCGCGCGCGCGGGTGGTGGCATCGTCTCGACCGTTGCCGCAACACGCAACGCGACCGAGGCCGAGCTCGTCGCTGGCGCGCTGCCACGGCTGGACGCGCTGATCGGCGAGGGCGCAACCACCGTCGAGATCAAGTCCGGCTATGGCCTCAATGCCGAGACCGAGATGCGGCAGCTTGCGGCGGCACGCAGCCTCGGCCGTTTGCGGCAGGTTGCGATCCGCACATCTTTTTTAGGTGCTCACGCATTGCCGCCCGAAGCCAATGGCGACAACGACCGCTACATCGATCTGGTCTGCAACGAGATGCTGCCGGCGGTGACCAAGGCCGGCCTTGCCGATGCCGTCGACGGCTTCATGGAGGGCATCGCATTTTCCGGCGAGCAGACCGCTCGGGTGTTCGCGGCGGCGCATGCGCTCGGATTACCCGTGAAGCTGCATGCGGATCAGTTGTCGAATCTCGGCGGTGCCGCGCTCGCGGCAAAATTCTCCGCGCTATCGGCCGATCATCTGGAGCACACCGATGAAGCCGGCGCCGCCGCGATGGCCAAGGCCGGCACGGTCGCGGTGCTGCTGCCCGGTGCGTTCTATTTCATTCGCGAAACGCAGAAGCCGCCGGTTGAGTTGTTCCGCAGCCACGGCGTGAACATGGCGCTGGCGACGGACTGCAATCCCGGCAGCTCGCCGCTGACCTCGCTTCTGCTTACGATGAACATGGGCGCAACGTTGTTCCGGATGACGGTCGCCGAGTGCCTCGCCGGGGTGACGCGGGAGGGGGCGCGCGCGCTCGGCACGCTCGCCGAGACCGGTACATTAGAGGCCGGCAAATGGTGCGATCTGGCGATCTGGGACATCGAGCGCCCCGCCGAGCTGGTCTGCCGCATCGGCTTCAATCCGTTGCACGGCCGGGTGTGGAGGGGGCAATGAGCGATCCGGCTGCGCCGATTGTCGTAACGCCCGGAACGGTCGGCCTCGATGTGCTCGCGCGCGTGCTCGCCGGCGTACCCATCGTGCTTGATCCGTCGTTCTGGCCGCGCGTCGAGGCGGCTGCGGCAATCGTGGCGAAAGCGGCGCATATCGACGTTCCCGTGTACGGCATCAATACCGGCTTCGGGAAGTTGGCATCAACGCGCATCGCGGCCGACCAGACCGCGCTGCTTCAGCGCAACCTGATCCTGTCGCATTGCTGCGGAGTCGGGCCGGCCACGCCCGAGCCGATCGTGCGCCTGATGATGGCGTTGAAGGTGATCTCGCTAGGGCGCGGTGCGTCCGGCGTGCGGCGTGATGTGATCGAGCAGTTGCAGGGCATGCTGGCGCGCGGCGTCTCACCGCTGGTGCCGCAGCAGGGCTCGGTCGGCGCCTCCGGCGACCTGGCGCCGCTCGCCCATATGACCGCCGTCATGATCGGGGAGGGGCAGGCATTCCTTGAGGCCAAGATCGTGCCGGGTCATGAAGCGCTTGCGGCTGCCGGTCTCGCGCCGTTGACTCTCGGTCCCAAGGAGGGGCTCGCGCTGATCAACGGCACGCAGTTTTCGACGGCCTATGCGATTTCCGGCCTGCTGCGCGCGCATCGTCTGGCGTGTGCTGCACTGGTGACTGGTGCGCTGTCGGTCGATGCGGCGATGGCCTCCACGGTGCCGTTTCGTCCCGAAATCCAGGCTTTGCGCGGCCATGAGGGGCAGATCGCCGCAGCTGCTGCCTTGACCGCACTGCTCGACGGCAGCGACATCAGGCAATCGCATCTCGAGGGCGATGAGCGGGTGCAGGACCCGTATTGCCTGCGCTGCCAGCCGCAGGTCGCGGGTGCCGTGCTCGACCTGCTCGTGCACGCCGCGCGCGTGCTGACCATTGAAGCCAATGCCGTGACGGATAACCCGCTGGTCCTGGTCGATACCGGCGAGATCGTCTCGGGCGGCAATTTTCATGCTGAGCCGGTGGCCTTCGCCGCCGACCAGATCGCGTTGGCGCTGTCGGAGATCGGCGCCACCAGCGAGCGCCGGATCGCGACCCTCGTCGATCCCGCCTTGAACTTCGGCTTGCCGCCGTTCCTGACACCCGAGCCCGGCATCAATTCCGGGTTCATGATCGCCGAGGTGACGGCGGCGGCGCTCTATGCCGAGAACAAGCAGCGCGCGATGCCGTGCTCGATCGATTCCACGCCGACCAGCGCCAATCAGGAGGATCACGTCTCGATGGCCGCGCATGCCGCGCGCCGGCTGTCCGACATGGCCGACAACCTCGCCGCCATCCTCGGCATCGAGCTTCTGGTCGCCGCGCAAGGCATCACGCTGCGCGCGCCGCATGCGACCAGCGCGCCACTCGCTGCGGTGATCGCCGCGCTGCGCGAGCATGTTCCGGCGCTCGCCGCGGACCGCTACATGGCTGGCGATCTCGCGCGGGCCGCGTCGCTGATCGAAGCCGACGCGTTGCCGGCCGCTGCGATCGCGGTCCTTTCGTCCGATCCGTTTCCACAACTTGCTTAGCCGACAGGGACATCCGTCATGAACCGCCGATTGGATAACGAACGCATCATCCGCGCGTCCCGAGGCACCGACATCAGCGCGAAGAGTTGGTTGACGGAAGCGCCGCTGCGCATGCTGATGAACAATCTGGATCCCGATGTCGCCGAGCGTCCGAGCGAGCTCGTGGTCTATGGCGGCATTGGCCGTGCGGCGCGCGACTGGGAGAGCTTTGATCGGATTGCCGCCTCCTTGCGCAAGCTCGAAGGCGACCAGACGCTCTTGGTGCAATCCGGCAAACCGGTCGGCATCTTCCGCACCCATGCGGATGCGCCGCGCGTCCTGATCGCGAATTCGAACCTGGTGCCGCATTGGGCGACGCTCGATCATTTCAACGAGCTCGACCGCCTGGGCCTGATGATGTTCGGCCAGATGACGGCGGGGTCGTGGATCTATATCGGCAGCCAGGGCATCGTGCAGGGGACCTATGAGACGTTCGTCGAGGTCGGCCGCCGGCACTATGGCGGCAGCCTCGCCGGCAAATGGATCCTCACGGCGGGCCTCGGCGGCATGGGTGGCGCCCAGCCGCTGGCCGCGACCATGGCCGGCGCCTCGATGCTGGCCGTCGAGTGCCAGCCGAGCCGCATCGAGATGCGGCTGCGCACGGGGTACCTAGACCGCCAGGCGACGACGCTCGATGAAGCACTGGCGATCATCGCCGACGCGGCCAAGACCCATAAGCCGGTGTCGGTCGGCCTGCTCGGCAATGCGGCCGAGATCTTTCCCGAACTGGTGCGCCGCGGCGTGCGCCCGGACATCGTCACCGACCAGACTAGCGCGCACGATCCGATCAACGGTTACCTGCCGAAGGGATGGACGCTTGCCGATTGGGAAGCGCGGCGCGCGGCTGACCCGAAGGCGGTCGAGGCGGCGGCCAAGACCTCGATGGTCGATCACGTGCAGGCCATGCTGGATTTCCACGCGCAGGGAATCCCGACGCTCGACTACGGCAACAACATCCGCCAGATGGCCAAGGACATGGGCCTGAAGCAGGCGTTCGACTTTCCGGGTTTCGTTCCGGCCTATATTCGTCCGCTGTTCTGCCGCGGCGTGGGGCCATTCCGCTGGGCGGCGCTGTCGGGCGACCCCGAGGACATCTTCAAGACCGATGCCAAGGTCAAGGAGCTGATGCCCAATGATGGCCATTTGCACAACTGGCTCGACATGGCGAAGGCGCGCATCAAGTTTCAGGGGCTGCCGGCGCGGATTTGCTGGGTCGGTCTCGGCGACCGCCATCGGCTTGGCCTTGCCTTCAACGAGATGGTGGCGCGCGGCGAGCTCAAGGCGCCGATCGTGATCGGCCGCGATCATCTCGACAGCGGATCGGTGGCAAGCCCGAACCGCGAGACCGAGGCGATGCGCGACGGCTCGGACGCGGTGTCCGATTGGCCGCTGCTCAACGCGCTACTGAACTGCGCGAGCGGGGCCACCTGGGTGTCGCTGCACCACGGCGGCGGCGTCGGCATCGGCTATTCGCAGCACGCCGGCATGGTGATCGTCGCGGACGGCACGCCGGAGGCGGCGCGCCGGCTCGAACGCGTGCTGTGGAACGACCCGGCGACGGGGGTCATGCGCCACGCCGACGCCGGCTATGAAACGGCGATCGAATGCGCCCAGGCCAACGGTCTCGATCTGCCGAGCTTGCGCGGGTGAGATGACGTTGGCGAGAAGCCACTGATGGCGGTTCTCGCCGACCCGGCTCAATCGGCCGACAGCGGCTCGCCGGTCAGCGACCAGCTCTCGCCATCAAACGTCGCGATCCGCAGGGTTCTGAACGGCGTGTAGTCGCCGGGCCGGGTGCTGATCGAGACGCCCGGGAGCATCATCGGCAGTCGCTCGCCGCCGAGCGACATCGCCTGCTTGATCAGGTTTTCGCGGGTCAGATCGTCGCCGCATTTGCGCAAGGCCAGCTCCACGGCGTGCACATTCATATAGGCAACGAGCACGGAATAGTCGTCCGGGTTGGCCGAAGCTGCGTACGTCTTCAGGAAATCCTTGTAGGCCTTGACCTCGTCGTCATTGGCCCAGGCCGGGTCGCCCGGCTGCTTGAGGAATTGCGTGGTGACCAGCCCCTTCGATGCCTCGAGGCCCGCGGGCTTCAGGATGGTTTCGACCGATGCCGTGGAGCCGCCGATCACGTGCAGCGGCTTCCAGCCGAGCTCGTAGACCTTGCGGATCGATTGCGCGGCGGCCTTCGACGACGACTGCTCGATCAGCGTGTCGACGCCGGCGGCCTTCAGCTGGACGATCTGCGAGTCGATCGTCGGGTCGGCAAGTTCATAGGAGGCCTGCGCGACGATCAGCTCGGCCTTCGGACCGAGACCGGCGCGGAGGCCTTGGAGATAGTCCTTGCCGTAGTCGTCATTCTGGTAGAGCACGCCGATCCTGGCGTCGGGCTTTGTGCGCAGGATGTATTTGGCGACAACGCGGCCTTCGGTTTCGAAGTCCGGATAGAGCGGGATCGTCCACGGGAACGTCTTGGGATCGTTGAAGCGGCGTCCTCCGGCGGTGATGAAGAGCTGCGGCACCTGCTTGCCGTTGAGGTATTTCTGGATCGCGACGTTGGGCGCGGTGCCGATCGTGCCCACCTCGGCCAGTATACCGACGCCTTCGATCAGCTTGCGGGATTGCTCGACCGCCTTCGGCGCGCTGTAGGCGTTGTCGAGCTGGGTGAAGTTGATCTTGCGGCCGTTGATGCCGCCCTTCGAATTCAGCATCTCGAAATAGCCGACCACGGCGCGCCCGGCGCCGGCGCCGAAGGCGGAGGCGGGGCCGCTCAGCGGCGTCGATTGGCCGAGCTTGATCTCGGTGTCGCTGGCGCCGGGTCCATAGGCTTTCTGCGCGTAGGCAGGCGCCGCCAGCAGGGCTGACAGCGCGACGGCCGCCAACGCCCGGTCGATGATGTGCTTCAAGGTCGTTCCTCCCTGTAATTCGTTTCTTGTTGCAATCGATCTGCGCTAGCGCAGCAGCTCGCGGGCGATCACCACGCGCTGGATCTGGTTGGTGCCTTCGAAGATCTGGGTCAGCTTGGCGTCGCGCATCATGCGTTCGACCGGGTAGTCCATGGTGTAGCCGTAGCCGCCGAAGATCTGGACCGCGTCGGTCGTGACCTTCATGGCCATGTCGCTGCCGACGCATTTGGCCATGCTGGCAAGCACGTTGAGCCGCTTCCAGTCGCCGGCATCGCCGGCGCGGGCGCATTCATAGACCAGCGCACGGGCTGCCTCGATCTGCATCGCCATGTCGGCGAGCATGAACTGCACGCCCTGGAACTCGGCGATCGGCTGCTTGAACTGCTTGCGCTCCTTGGCGTAGGCGATGCAGGCATCGAGCGCGCCTTGCGCGAGGCCGACCGACTGGGCGCCGATGGTCGGGCGGTTGAGGTCGAGCGCACGCATCGACGCGCGAAAGCCCTTGCCTTCCTCGCCGACGAGGTTTTCGGCCGGCACCCGGACATTGTCGAAGAAGATCGGGGTGTTGGGCGCGCCGCGAAAGCCCATCTTGCGCTCGTGGCGGCCGAACGTAATGCCCGGCATCTTCTTCGGCTCGACGATGAAGGCGCTGATTCCATCGGCGCCGGCGCCGTCACTGGTTCGCGCCATCACCACGATGTAGTCGGCGACGACGCCGTAGCTGCACCACTGCTTGCGGCCGTTCAGGACATAGCTGTCACCGTCCTTCCGGGCGCGGGTGTTGAGCGCGGCGACGTCGGAGCCGGCCTGTGGCTCGGAGATCGCGATCGCCGTGATCACGCCGCCCTGGGCGATGATCGGCAAATACTTCTGGCGCTGCTCTTCCGAACCGAAATGCAGCAGCGGCATGATGAACATGGTGTTGAGGGCCGCGATCGATGCGCAGGCGGGCGAGACCTTCGAGATCTCCTCGCGCGCGATGCAGGCCATGGTGAGGTTGCCGTTCGGGCCGCCATAGCGCTCCGGCACCCAGAGCTGCATCAGCCCCATCTCGCCGAACAGCTTGACCAGCTCGAGCGGGAAGCGGTCGGTCTCGTCGATTTCGGCGGCGATCGGCGCCACGTGTCTGGCGACCATCCTGCGCAAATTGTCGCGGAAGGCGACCTGCTCCTCGGAAAAACTCATATGGACTCCCCGTCTGTTTTCTTTGCCGGAAGCCAAAAAAGGGGCTTCCATTGAATGGGTGATCCATTTAATAATTCACCGCATGAGCACCAAGTCAAGCCCTCGCGCGCCGCAGCGCCCCCGCACCGCCTCGCCGAACCGGCGCGAGCGGGTCACCGATCTCCGTGTCGCGGGCTCCGCGGCCACGCCGACATTCAAGCCGATCCATACCCGGCGGACGTTCGAGGAGATCTGCGAGCGCATTCGCGAGCAACTGGCGCTGGGCGTGCTGAAGCCCGGCGACAAGCTGCCGGCCGAGCGCGAACTCGCCCAGCAGCTCGGCGTCAGCCGCAATGTGCTGCGGGAAGCGCTGCGCAGCCTGGAGATGGCCGGCGTGTTGCGGCTGCAGAAGGGTGTCAAGGGCGGCGCCTTCATCCAGCAGGGCGACACCCGGCGCATGAACGAGGTCATGCGCGACATGCTGAGCCTCGGGACGATATCGGTGCGGGAATTGTCGGAAGCGCGGGTGCACGTCCTCGACCTCGTGGTGCAGCTGGCCTGTGCAAATGCGCGGCGCGCCGACCTCGATGCGCTGGAAGCCAATATCGAGCGGACCGAGCTTGCGACGAAGGAAGGCCGGCTGCTCGATCGGGTCGAATGCTCGCGCGAGTTCTACAAGCTGCTCGCGGCCTCGACCGGCAACAAGGTGATCGCGATGATCGTGGACTCGGTCACCGAGATCCACATGCGCTTCGTCTATGCCAAGGTCGCTTCCAGCGGGGTCGCGATGGCACGGCTGGCCGAGAAGCGGCGGCAATTCCTGGCGGCGCTGAACGAACGAGACGTGGCGTTGGCAAGCCGGCTGCTGCGGTCGCATCTCGAATCCGTGCAGCGCATGCTGGAGCAGGATCCGGGAGCCATGTCGCTTCATGTCGCATTGGCCGACGTGCAGCCCGGGCTGCGCCGGTAGCGCGCCGCGCCGGCGAATAGATCAATACTCAAACAGCAATAACAATGGAGGCAAACGTGTCCAACTACGCCAAGTATGAATGCCTGAAGGTCGAAGTCGCGGACAAGGTCGCGACCGTGACCTTGTATCGCCCAGAGGCGCGCAACGCCATCAACCAGAAGCTGATCCGCGAGCTGCGGACGATCTGGGACGACCTCGCCGACGACCACGCCGTCAATGCCGTGGTGCTGACCGGCGCCGGCGACTTCTTCAGCGTCGGCGGTGACGTAAAGGCGATGTCGGAGCGGCCGGGCGGCGACGTGCTCGAGGAGGGCGAGGTCCACGATCCCATGATCAGCCGGCGCGGCGTCACCCGCCAGCTCGAGCTCGACAAGCCGATCATTGCGGCGATCAACGGCGACGCCATCGGCCTGGCGGCGACCCATGCGCTGCTCTGCGACATCACCGTGATGGCCGAAGATGCCCGGATCGGCGACACCCACGTCTCGCGCGTCGGCCTGGTCGCGGGCGATGGCGGCACGGTGATCTGGCCCTTGCTGATCGGCATCAACAAAGCCAAGGAATTCCTGATCCGCGGCACACTGCTGAAGGGCAAGGAGGCGGAGCGGATCGGGCTGGTCAACCATGTCGCGCCGCGCGCTGAGGTGTTGGCCAAGGCCCGCGAGATTGCGGTCGAGCTCGCCAACGGTCCGACCTGGGCCATTCGCTGGACCAAGCTGTCGATCAACCAGATCGTCAAGGAGCGCGTGAACATGCTGCTCGAGGCCTCGATGGCGCTGGAGCAGGTGACGTTCGAGACCGCCGACCACAAGGAAGCGACTATGTCGTTCAAGGAGAAGCGCAAGCCCAAGTTCGGCCAGGCGTAGCTCGGGGCCGGGCCATGGCCGCGATCGAAGCGTCGAATGACGATGTCGCAGGGATGCTGCGCGACTCCTTGCGCGGGTTCCTTGACGAGCATTGGCGTCCGCGCGGCGCAACGGCGTCGTCAACGCCGGACGAGGTGTCGACGATCTGGCGCAGGCTGGTCGGGCAGGGTGTTGCCGCGCTCGGCGCGACGAGCGGCGAGGGCGGGCTCGCCGAGATCCTCGTTGTCGTGGCGGAGCTCGGCCGGGCCGGGTGTCCGGCGCCGATGTGGTCTGCGGCGCTCGCCAATCTTGCGATCGCCGGATCGCAGGACGACGTCGTGGTGGATCTGCTGGAGCGGCTGCATTCCGGGAAGGCGATCGTCGCCTTCTCGTTCGGGGCGCTGGATCGCGATCCGGAGGCGGGCTCGGTTGAGGTCACGGACCTCAAGGCAACGGGCGTGCTTCGCTTTGTCGAGGCGGCCGGTGGCGCCACGCATCTTCTGGTCGTGCTCGATCAGGCCCATCTTGCGCTGATCGATCTTGACGGTCCCGGTGTCGAATGCGTCGCGACCCGCGCGATGGGGGCGTGGGGACTCTCCGAGGTCAGGCTGAACGCAGCGCCGTTCACGCGCATTCCCGTCGGGACGGTCGATCTGGACGACCTCCGCATCAAGGGCAAAGCGGCGTTGACCGCGCGCGCTTACGGCGCTGCGCGGCGTGCGTTTGAGCTGGCCGTGGACTACGCCAGGGAGCGGCACCAGTTCGGACAACCGATCGGCAAGTTCCAGGCGATCCAGCACAAGCTGGCCAACTGCCTGATCGCGCTCGAAGGCGTCAGGCTGATCCTCGAGCATACCGCCAGACTGCATGATGGCGGCGACGACGACTGGCGCTACTTCGCCGATTGCGCATCGGCGTTCTCCGGCAATGCGCTGCGGCAGGTCTCGCTGGAGACGCAGCATACATTCGGTGCGATCGGCTATGCCGAGGAGCACGAGGCGCCGATCCATTTCAAGCGCGTGCACCTCGATACGATCGCGCTCGGCGGCGCCTCGGATGCAAAGCGCAGACTTGCCGAGCGACTGCTGGATGCGGGCGGCGCCGGGCTGCCGCAATATGACCTCGGGTCCGCCGGAAATGCGCTTCGCGAGCAGGTCCGGCGCTGGCTCGAACAGAACTGGACCGGAGATACCAAGCAGGCGTTCGACCAGAGGCCTTTCGCCAAGCGCGAGTTCGATGCGAGCTTCGCCCGAGATATCGGCGAGACCGGGTGGATTGGGCTCGGATGGCCGGAGCAGTTCGGCGGCCAGGCACGCTCTCCGCTGGAGCAGATCGCCTTCATGGAGACGATGGAGCGGGGCGAAGCACCACGGATCGGTGCGGCGATCCAGGCTAATGCGCTGATGATGTTCGGCACCTCAGAGCAGCAGCAAAGATATCTTCCGGAAATCCTGCGCGGCGAAGCCATGCACGGCATGGGTTATAGCGAGCCGCAAGCGGGCTCGGACCTCGCGGCGCTGCGCACCAGTGCGATCAGGGACGGCGAGCACTGGGTGATCAACGGCCAGAAGATCTGGACCACCACCTGGTGGGGCAAATACATGTTCCTCGCCGCGCGGACCGACAAGGATGCAAAGCCGCCGCACGCCGGCATCAGCATGTTCATCGTGCCGATGGATGCGCCGGGCATCACCATCCGTCCATCTGTCACCATGTATGACGGCACCTTTGCCAACATCTTCTACGACAATGTCCGGATCCCCGCCGAGAATCTTGTTGGCGAGGTCAATGGCGGCTGGAAGGTGCTGACCGGCGCGCTGGCCTTCGAGCGAGGGTTGGTCGGTGGCGGGATCGTCCTGAAGGTCGCACACGCCTTTGAGCAGCTGCGTGCACACGTAATGACCAAGGAGGGCGATCGGTCTCTGGCCGATGACCCCATCGTCCGCGACAGGATGGCGACCCTGGCATCCGAGATCGAAATCGGCCGTCTCTTGATGATGCATTGTGCCGAGCTCGCAGCCGACGGCATGACTCCGCCGGAGTATGGCGCGATCAGCAAGGTGTTCTCCGGAGAGCTGATGGAGCGTTTCGGAGAGGCCGCGCTCGACATTCTCGGGATGCGCGCCGCGCTGTCCGAACAGATGCCGGGCGCGATCGACAACGGCCGCTTCGAGCAGAACCTGCGGCATTCGCTGATGTGGGTCATCAGCATCGGGACCAACGAGATTCAGCGCAGCCTGATCGCGCAACGCGCGCTCGGGCTGCCG
Organism: Bradyrhizobium sp. B124; assembly: GCF_038967635.1. Lineage (NCBI taxonomy): Bacteria > Pseudomonadati > Pseudomonadota > Alphaproteobacteria > Hyphomicrobiales > Nitrobacteraceae > Bradyrhizobium > Bradyrhizobium sp. B124. The sequence goes on from NZ_CP152413.1 coordinate 9,083,054, forward strand.
AGATAGGAGAGATCGGATGCAGAAGGATGGCGACAGGGCGCCGCTCGCCGGGGTGCGGGTGCTGGATTTTTCCATCATGGTGGCGGGCCCCTATTGCGCGCGGCTGCTCGCCGACGTCGGGGCCGAGGTCATCAAGATCGAGCCGCCGGAAGGCGACGACATGCGGCTGCGGACGCCGCTGCGCGAAGGCCACAGCACCTATTTCGGCCAGCTCAATGCCGGCAAGCGCAGCCTCGCGCTGGACCTGAAGAACGCCGATGCCATCAAGCTCGTGCATCGCATGGTCGCGGAGGCGGACATTCTCGTCGAGAACTTCCGTCCGGGCGTGATGGAGCGGCTCGGCCTCGGCTATGACGCGCTTCGCGAGATCAACCCGCGCCTGATCTATTGCTCGATCTCGGGCTATGGCCAGTCCGGCCCCGCTGCCGAGCGCGCGGCCTACGCGATGATCGTGCACGCCGAAAGCGGATTTGATACATCGCTGATGCGCTATGCCGGCGACCGGGAGCGTCCGGCGGCCGGAGCGATCTTCGTCGCCGACATCCTCGGCGGCATCTTCGGCTATTCCGCGATCCAGACCGCGATGGTACAGCGCGAACGCACCGGCAAGGGGCAGCGCGTCGATGTGGCGTTGATGGACTGCATGCTCAACCTGCTGGTCTATGAGCTTCAGGAAGCCCAATTCCCGATCCGCTCGCCGCGTCCGACCTATGGGCCGGTGCGTACGCGCGATGGCGATATCCTGATCGCTCCGGTCACGCCGCGCAATTTTGCGGCGCTATGTGAGGTCACGGGGCAGGACGAGCTGGCGAACGATCCGCGCTTTGCGACCATTCCGGCGCGCGGGGCCAACTGGACCGCCATGATGCAGGTGATCGAGCAATGGACCGAGCGTCACACCGGCGCCGAATGCATCGCGGCACTGGATCGCGCCGGCGTGCCTTGCGCCGAGTACCGGACGCCGGGCGCGGCGCTGACCGATGCCCATCTGCGTCAACGTGGTGTGTTTGGGACGGTCTCGGATGGTGCCGGCGAATTCGTCGGCGTCAATGCGCCGTGGCAGATGTCCGGCGCCGATATCTCGATCGGAAGTCACGTTCCCGGGATCGGCGCGCAGCGGGACGATGTGCTGTCACGGATTCTGGGATTGTCACCGCAGGCAATCGCGGCGCTCGCGGTCGCGGGCACGTTCGGCAGGGCGCCGGCCTAGGCAGCCGGAAGCCCAAAATCTCAGGTGTCGGACGGAGCGTCCGGCGGCGGAGCCTTCGCGATCGCGAGCAGGCATTTCAGGAAATGCGCGCGGTCTTCCTTGCGCAAGGGAGCCAGCATGATGTTTTGCAGCTCGGCGGCAGCGGGGATGACGGCGAGAAGCGCTTTCTCTCCCTTGGCGGTGATCTGCACCTGGAGCGAGCGGCGGTCGTCCGGATTGTTCTTCTTTGAGACCAGCCGGCGCGCGACCATCCGCTTCAGCATTTCGCTGAGCGTGTTGCGGTCGCAGCTGATCCGCTCCGCCAACACCGAGGGGGTGAGCGGACCCAATTGGTACAGTGCCATCAGCACGCCGAATTGCCGCGGCGTGATGTCGCTCTGGCGGGTCATGCTTTGATAGAGCCCGTCGTAACGGGCTTCCAGCAGCCGCAGCAGAAATCCGACGCCGTCTTCGAGCTGCCAGTCGCGCGCAATATCTGTGGCCGTGCTCGTTTTCGTACCCTTGTCGGCTGCCATGCCGTCGTTGGACTCCGATTTTTCGAATTCGCGTTAGCCGTTAGCAGCTTGGCCTGACGTCCTCAACCCTGCGGTGAACCGCACCCGGCCTGTTCACGGCCCGATGCAATTGCGTTCGGCCCTTGTCAGCCATCCGGCAATGTAGTACGTATACGTATCAAATGCGATGCGAAGACATTGTGCAGGGAGGTTGAACTTGGACCTGCGTGAGCTGCTGTCGATCCCCTATTTGCTGGAGGCCGAGGCCGTCGAAACCGAGCCGGGGCAGTGGCGGGTTCGCCTTGCCTATCCGGAGCTGCCGGGATGCACGGCGGAGGCCGCCGTCGTCGAGGACGCATTGCGTGAACTCGAGCGGCGCCGCATCGAATTGATCGTCGGCCTGGTGGAGGAGGGCAAGCAGCCTCCCATTCCACGCAAGCCGCTCACCGCATCCGATCCGCTTTGGACCGCTCAGGATCTCGGACTGTCTGGCCGCGTCGCCGCGCTTCTCGGCGGTGCGGCGGGCCCGGCCACACGCAATTGAAGGAGGCAAATCCATGCTCTCGCGCGAAGACAATGAACGCCTGGTGAGGGTCGGCAAGGGCACGCCGCTCGGCGACCTGTTTCGGCTTTACTGGATTCCCTTCCTGCCGTCGGCAGACCTCACCAAGGATGGACAGCCGAAGCGCATCCGGCTGCTCGGCGAGGATCTGGTCGCCTTCCGCGACACCGAGGGGCGGGTCGGGCTGGTCGATCAGGCCTGTCCGCATCGCGGCGCGCCGCTGGTCTTCGCGCGAAACGAGGATTGCGGGCTGCGCTGCGTCTATCACGGCTGGAAATTCGACGTCACCGGCGCGGTGACGGACATGCCGGCCGAGCCGGTGCGCAGCCGCCTCAAGGAGCGCGTGCGGATCAAGGCCTATCCCTGCAAGGAGCGCAACGGAATGATCTGGACCTATATGGGTCCCGACCAGGCCGAACTTCCGCCGCTGCCGAACCTCGAATGGAATCTGGTGCCGGCCGAGCAGGTGCACATCTCGGTTCGCGTCCAGGAGTGCAACTGGCTGCAGGCGGTCGAAGGCGAGATCGACTCGGCGCACGCGCCGCTGCTGCACGGTCGGCTCGACGCCCAGGGCACGACGAGCGCCTGGATCCAGAAGCGCGACCTGCGGCCGACCTTCGAATGCATCAAGCAAGACTTCGGCATGAGCATCGCCGCGCGGCGCAATTACGACGCCAACACGCTGTACTGGCGCGTCAACCAATTCATGCTGCCGTTCTATACGCTGGTGCCCCCGCTGTCTCCGTTTCCGGATCTGAGCGGGCACGCCTGGGTGCCGATCGATGACGAGAACACGCTCTGCATCATGTTCTCCTATCATCCGTCGGAGCCGCTGCTGGAGAAGACGCGGCAGGTCTTCGCCGAAGGCCACAAGGGCCGCGAGAGCGGCCATGCCAGCCGCCACGCGCTGATCCAGCACCCGGTGACGGTGCCGTACGCCGGCTACTGGACCAAATACAATCCGCAGAACGGCTTTCAATTCGACTACGAGGCGCAGCGCACCACCTGGTTCTCGGGCCTGCCGGGGCTGTGGGTGCAGGACGGCGCCTGCCAGAGCGGCGTCTCGCCGATCTTCGATCGCACCAGGGAGACGCTCTGCTCCAGCGATACCGGCATCGCGATGACGCGGCGCTTCATTCTGGAGGCGCTCGGCGCCTATCGCGATCACGCGATCAAGCCCAAGGGCGTCTCAGACCCCGACGTGTTCATGGTGCGGGCGGTGTCGCTGCGGCTGCCGCCGGAGGAGTCCTGGGTCGATGTCGGCGCGCCGTTCATGCGGGCGAAGCTCGGCGCAGATTTCGGGTACGAGCTGTGAGCGCATCCCGCCATGGCTGACGTGACGCAGGACGTGCTGGTCAAGCGCATCGGCTACGAGGCCGAGCGGATCAATTCCTACGAGCTGATCGCACGGACGGGCGGAGAGCTGACGCCGTTCACGGCCGGCAGCCATATCGACCTGCATCTGCCGAACGGCATGATCCGGAGCTACTCGCTGGTGAACGATCAGCGCGAGCGACACCGGTATGTGATCGCTGTCAACAAGGATGCCGAGAGCCGCGGTGGCTCCAGCTTCGTCCACGACTCCGTGAAGGTCGGCGACATCATGACGATCTCCGGGCCGCGCAACAATTTCGTGCTGCACGAAGAGGCGGAGCATTCGGTCCTGGTCGCCGGCGGCATCGGCATCACGCCATTGCTGTCGATGATCCGGCGTCTGGAGGCGCTCGGGCGCCGTTGGGAGCTGTTCTATGCCGCGAGGACGCGCGCGGCCGCCGCATTCCTCGACGAGCTCGGCCCATTCCGATCTGATTTTCGTTCCAGGATACATGTCGATTTCGACGACGAGCGATCGGGGCGTCTGTTCGACCTGCCGGCAATTGTCGGAACCGCGCCGGCGCGGGCGCATCTCTATTGCTGCGGTCCGGTGCCGATGCTCGCGGCATTCGAGGCGGCGACGGCCGATCGGCCGTCGGATCGCGTGCATGTCGAATACTTCCAGGCGCGGGAAGCGCCCTCAACGGAGGGCGGCTTCGACGTCAAGCTTGCGCGAAGCAATCGCACGATTGCGGTCGAGCCCGGCAAGACGATTCTCGATGCCTTGCTGGCTGCCGGCATCACCGCGAATTACGCCTGCAGCGAAGGGGTCTGCGGCACCTGCGAGACGCGCGTACTCGAGGGCACGCCCGATCATCGCGACCAGTTTCTGAGCAAGGAAGAGCAGGCGGCGAACAAGAGCGTCATGATCTGCTGCTCGGGCGCCAAGTCCCGCACGCTCGTGCTCGATCTCTAAGACAACAACATACGACGGGTGGGAACAATGAAGTATCTTTCGCAAATTGCCGGAGTGGTCCTGCTGGCCGCCTGCGCCAGTTCGCCCGCGTCGGCGGACGCTGCGCGCTCCCTCAAGATCGGCGTGCTCAACGACGCATCCGGCCCTTATTCGGACAATGCCGGCGAAGGTTCGGTGACGGCGGCCCGGATGGCTGCCGAGGATTTCATGCTGCTTCATCCGGACTTCAAGGTCGAGATCGTCTCGGCCGATCACCAGAACAAGGCGGATGTCGGCGCCGCAATCGCGCGCCGCTGGATCGATCAGGAGAAGGTCGATGCGGTCGCCGACGTGCCGAACTCGGCCGTCGGGCTCGCCGTCAACGAAGTCGTGCGCGGCACCAAGGCGGCGCTGATTGCATCGAGTGCGGCGTCCTCCGACCTGACCGGGAAATACTGCTCGCCCAACACGATCCAGTGGACCTTCGACACCTGGGCGGCCTCGCACACGATCGGTGCCTATCTCGTGCGTCACGGCGGCAAGAAATGGTACTTCATCGCGACCGACAATGCGCTCGGCAAGTCGATGGTGCGCGACGGCACGGCGGTGATCGGCGCCGGCGGCGGCACGGTTCTCGGATCGGTCAATGTGCCGATCAACAATGCGGACTATGCCTCGTTCATCCTGCAGGCCGAGAGCTCCGGCGCCGACGTGATCGCGTTCGCAACCGCCGGCGGCGACACGGTCAGCCTGATCAAGCAGTCCGCCGAGTTCGGGCTGAAGCAGAGCGGACGCACCTTCGCGGCGCTGTTGACCACCACCAACGATGTCGAGTCCAGCGGACTTGCGGTCGGCGAAGGACTGATCATCACCCAGCCGTTCTACTGGGACCTCAACGATGCCAGCCGTGCCTGGTCGGCCAGGTTCAGCGCACGTCAGCGCGGGCAATCGCCGACCGCGTTCCACGCCGGCGTCTACTCGTCGGTGCTGGCCTATCTCAACGCGGCGTTGGCGGCAGGAACCAATGACGCGCCGGCCGTGATCCAGAAGTTGAAGGAGAAGCCGATCGACGACGCCTTGTTCGGGCCGGTCGTGGTGCGCGCGGACGGCCGCGCCATTCACAACATGTACATCTTCAAAGTGAAGAGCCCGAGTGCGTCGAAGAGCAAGTGGGACCTGCTGGAGCAGGTCGGCGTGCTGTCCGGGCCGGAGGCGTTTCGGCCGCTCGACCAGGGCGGATGCTCGCTCGTCGAGCCGCCGAAGAGCAATTGACGACGACGGCTGCGGCCCTCGGATCAACACTTCTCAAACTGACGGACATCCCGATGCTGGATCAGCTTGAAGCCGACTTCCCCGAGCACACGCCGCGCCCTGTCGATGCGCCAAGGGCGCTCGAGGGGGTCCGGGTGATCGATTTCTCGCATTTCATCGCGGGACCGTTTGCGACCATGATCCTTGCCGACATGGGCGCCGAGGTAATCAAGATCGAAGCGCCGGGCCGCGGTGACGATTTGCGCCGTTATCCCCCGGTGCATCCCGATCTCAGGCACGGCGCGCCGTTCCTCTGGACCAACCGCAACAAGCGCAGCGTTGCCCTCGATCTCAAATCGCCGGAGGGCCTGAAGGTCGCGCGCGAGCTGATCGCGACGGCGGACGTCCTCGTCGAGAATTTTTCGGCGAGCGTGATGGCACGGCTGGGGCTCGACTATGAGAGCTGCCGCAAGGTCAAGCCCGAGATCATCTATTGCTCGGTGTCGGCCTATGGCCGGGACGGGGCATTTTCGGACCGGCTCGGCTTCGATCCGATCGCGCAGGTCGAGAGCGGTTTTGTCTCTATGAACGGCTATGCCGACCGGGAGGGCGTGCGCGCGTTGTCACCGGTGATGGATATCAGCACCGCGATGATGGCCAGCAATGCGATCCTTGGCGCGTTGTTCGCGCGCGAGCGGAGCGGGCAGGGCCAGGCCATCGAGGTGTCGTTGTTCGAGAATGCCGTCCTGATGACCGGCTACGCGACCATGCAGTCGCTCTTCAGCGGCACCGATCCGAAGCGAAGCGGCAACACCAGCCCGGACACCTGTCCGTCGGGTGTGTTCCTGGCCAGCGATTGCGCCTTCTATATCAACTGCGGCAACGACAAGATCTTCCAACGCCTGATGGCGCAGGTTCTCGAGCGCGAGGACCTCGCGGCGGCCGAGATCTATGCAACCGGCCCGGATCGAATCCGCCGGCGCGAGGAGCTGTTCGCGATCCTTGGCGCCGCCTTTGCGCAGCAGCCCTGGTCGCACTGGCAATCGCGAATGCGGGCGGCCGGGGTGCCCTGCGGTCAGGTACGCACCGTCGGCGAAGCGATCCGCTCCCCGGAGGCAAGGGAGCGCGGGATCGTCACCCGGATCCCGCACGAGACGGTGGGTTGGGTGCCGAACGTGCACCTGCCGATCCGCTATTCGCGGACGCCGATCGTTGATCCCGTCGCGGCACCGGCCGTCGGGCAGCACACCGAGAATGTCCTGCGTGAGTTGCTCGGCTACGATGAGGCGGAGATCGCGCGCCTTGCCGCAGGCGGTGCCTTCGGCAGCCAGCCCTCGCGACAGGATGCCAAGCCGTGACGGCGCGCGGGCGAGACCAGCGGACGCTGCGGGGGCGTGTGGCCGTGATTGGGATCGGTGAAACCGAATATTGTCGCCACGGCGCTTCTCCCGACCCGGAATTAAAGCTCGCGCTGAAAGCCATTCTGGCGGCTTGCGAGGACGCTGGCCTCGATCCCCGCGAGATCGACGGGTTCTCGTCCTACAGCGACGATCGCAGCGAGGCCTCGCGGCTGGCCGCGGCGCTGGGTACGCATCGATTGCGTTCAGCGACCATGCAATGGGGCGGAGGCGGCGGCGGTTGCTGTGCTGCGGTTGCCAACGCGGCGGCCTCGATCGTCGCGGGCCTCGCCGATTATGTCGTGGTGTTCCGCTCATTGGCGCAGGGCCAATATGGCCGGTTCGGACAGGCGGGCGGCATCCACACGGTTTCGGGCGAACGGTCCTACCTGATGCCTTATGGTGTGTTGGCGCCGCCGCAGCGTTTTGCCATGCGGGTGCAGCGCTACATGCACGAGCACGGCGTACGGCAAGAGGCGTTGCGCGCGATTGCGCTCGCCTCCTATCATCACGCCCAGGCCAACCCGCGCGCCGTGATGCATGGCAGGCCGCTGGACGTCGAGAAATACGATGCCTCGCGCTGGATCGTGGAGCCGTTCCATCTCTACGATTGCTGCATGGAAAATGACGGCGCGGCGGCATTGCTGCTGGTATCGGCGGAGCGCGCCGCAGAATTCCGAAATAAACCGGCCTATCTGCTCGGTGCCGCCTTCGGATCCGGACATCGCGCCGCGGCGACGGCGCACAACGCGCCGCTCTACGCCACGGCGAGCTTCGACACCGTCGCGCCCGACCTTTACCGCATGGCCGGAGTAGGGCCGGCCGATGTCGGCGTGGTCCAGGCGTACGAGAATTTCACCGGCGGTGTCGTGATGGCGCTGGCGGAGCACGGGTTCTTCAAGCCTGAGGAGGCCAACGACTTCCTGACATTCGAGAACCTGATCGCGCCGTCGGGGCGGCTGCCGCTCAACACCAGCGGCGGCAACCTCGCCGAATGCTACATGCACGGTTTTGAGCTCGTGCTGGAAGCGGTTCGCCAGGTGCGCGGCACCTCGACGAGCCAGGCTCGACGCAGCGACGTCGCAATGGTCATCGGAGGTCCGATGGTCTCTCCTGCGAGCAACCTCATCTTGGGTTCGGAGGCCACCTTATGAGCAAGCCGAGCGCGCGCTATCTCCCGGCAGGCCTGCCGATCCCGGTTGCAGAACCTGACGGCCTCTCTGCGCCTTACTGGGAAGGATTGCGTCAGGGCAAGCTGTTGGTGCAACGCTGCGGCCGCTGCGCCACGTGGCAGTTCGGACCCGAATGGCTCTGCCACCGCTGCCACGCCTTCGACCCGGTCTGGACCGAGGTCGCGCCGCGCGGCCGGATCTTCAGCTGGGAGCGCGTGTGGCATCCGTCGCATGCGGCGCTGAAGGGGCGTGGACCGTACATCGCGGTGCTTGTCGAATTGCCGCATGCCGGCGGCATTCGCATGGTCGGCAATCTGCTCGGCGATCCCGAACAGGCGGTTGCAATGGGCGCAGATGTCGAGGGGGTCTTCGAGCATCACCCGGAGTGCGATCCGCCTTACTCCTTGCTGCAATGGCGCCGGGCGTAGGTTTCCCCGGAGTTACTATCGATCCCTGCGCCTGATACGGGCAATCGATCGCGCGTCTACCGGAGATAGACGGGTCCGTGGACCGCCGCACCTGTGATCATTTGCGGGCGACATCTGGTTTGCCTGCTTTCGCGTCAGCGCCGCTGACAGGATGAGCTGCCTGGGTCCTTGTCTCGCGGCAGATGACATGCAATCTTCCGCCCCCGGCAATGCTGTTCGAGAGCAACAAGAACAATAATCCCTCTCGTCCCTCCAATTCTGTCGAGGGCCTGATCATGTCGAACCTTACCCAAGCGACCTCCGCTCCGTGGCGGATAGGCGTGCTGTTCTCGCGAACCGGCTTCATGTCGGTGATCGAGGAGACCCAGTATCAGGGCACGCAGCTTGCGATCGAGGAGGTGAACGAGGGAGGCGGGGTCTGCGGCCGCGAGCTGGTTCCCGTCGCCTACGACCCTGGCTCGGACTCGGCCGCCTATGGCCACTACGCCAAACGGTTGATGGTGGAGGATCAGGTCAGCACTATATTCGGCTGCTACACCTCGTCGAGCCGCAAAGCGGTGCTGCCGGTGGTCGAACGGCTGAACGGCCTGCTTTGGTACCCGACGCTCTATGAGGGTTTCGAGGCGTCGCCGAACGTCATCTACACCGGCGCCTCGCCGAATCAGAACAGCCTCGCGCTGTGCCGCTATTTGATGGATACGTTCGGAACACGATTTTATTTCGTGGGGTCGGACTACATCTATCCGCGCGAGTCCAACCGGGTGATGCGGGAGCTGCTGAAGAGCAATGGCGGCTCGGTCGTGGGTGAGCGCTACGTCAATGTCTACGCGCGCTGGCAGGACTTTGTCCCGATCATCCAGGACATCAAGCGGGTCAGGCCCGACGTGATCTTCTCGACCGTCGTGGGGGAAGGCACGGTCTTCCTCTATCAGGCCTACGCGAATGTCGGGCTCGATCCAAAGCAAGTGCCGATCGCCAGCCTGACCACGACGGAAGCCGAAATCGCCGCCATGGGCTTCGACGTCGGCGAAGGACACGTCACCGCGGCATCCTATTTCCAGGGCGTCGAGGGCAGCGCCAACAGCGCGTTTGTGCAGCGCTTCAAGAAGCGGTTCGGCGCCGACATCTCTACCAACATGTGCGCCGAGGCATCCTATTTCCAGCTGCATCTGTTTGCGAAAGCGCTCGAGCAGGTCAATTCGCTCGACACGGAAGTGCTCCGCTCCATGGTGTTCGGCACCAGCTTTGATGCACCGCAAGGTGCCGTCACCGTCAACCCGATGTCGGGCCATACCGATCTGTGGACACGCATCGGGCGCGCCAACCGCCAGGGACAGTTCGATGTGGTCAGCCAGTCGAAGGAGCCGGTGCATGCAGATCCGTTCCTGATCGGGTATGGTCGTGCAACGCAAACAGGAAGCGTCCAATGAACGAGCAGTCGCGTAAGCCGTCGCTGAGCCGAGACGTCGGCGGACGCAAGACCATGGTTCAGGAACTTGCCGATCTGTCGGCCGTCGTGGTCGCGCCGGTCGACGATCAGGTCGGCATGTTGCTGCGCGAATTGCAGCGATTCAGGATGCGGGTGCGCCAGGTCTGGCCGATGCCGGAGAGCGTGCCGGCCGATGCCGACGTGGTGTACTGCGAATATTCACCGGATCTGGCGCGGCGCTTGCCGTGGATTCCAGGCGATGCGCGTTCCGCGCTGGTCGTGATCCTGCCGGCGACGGAGGCCGTTCACGCCGATGCGCTGTGTCACGCAACGCCCAACGCCGTTCTGCCGCGGCCGTTCACGCAGAATGCAGTGTTGTCCAGCCTCGTGCTGGCGCGCAGCCAGTTCAGTTACGAACGGCGGCTCCGCAGCAAGATCGAGAAGCTCGACGACAATCTGCGCTCGATGCGCACGGTGGAACGCGCCAAGGCCATCCTGATGGCGACGCGCCAAATGCCGGAAACCGAAGCCTATGGCTTCATCAGACGACAGGCGATGGATCGTCGCGTGTCGGCAAGTGCAGTCGCCGCGGCGATTGTTGACTCGTTCGAACTGCTTGGCTACGATCATCAACAGTAAGCCCCAATAGCGGGGCTGGCGGCGACAGCGCCGCCTTCGACACAACCGGCAACAAAGCCCTCCCAATGCTCGCGTAAGCGCGCATCGGGAGGGCTTTTTTGTTTTTTCAGTCCTGAAGGGAGCTAGGGATGAGCATTTCACGGCGGACTTTGCTGAGGAATACCGCGGCGCTTGGCGCATTTGCCGGCGCCGGACTGCCGCATATCTGGATCAAGAACGCCGACCTCGCTTACGCCGCGGGCGGCGAGATCAAGGTCGGCGTGCTGTTCTCGCTGACGGGAACGACCGCGATCATCGAGGAATCGCTCAACAAGGCGACGCTGCTTGCGATCGAGGAAATCAACGCCGCCGGCGGCATCAAGGGCAGCAAGATCGTGCCGATCGTCGAGGATCCTGCGTCGGATCCGGCGACGTTCTCGGAGAAGGCCCGCAAGCTCGTCGTCGGCGACAAATGCGTCAGCGTGTTCGGCTCCTATACCTCGGCGAGCCGCAAGGCGGTGCTTCCGGTCTTCGAGCGGCAGAACAATCTCTATTGGTATCCGACGCTCTATGAGGGCCGCGAGTGCTCGAAGAACGTCATCTACACCGGCGCGGTGCCGAACCAGCAGCAGGACGAGTTCGTGCCCTGGCTGGTCAAGAAGTTCGGCAAGAAGTTCTATCTGATCGGCTCCAACTACATCTATCCGAAGGAAGAGAACAACTACTGCAAGAAGCTGCTCGAGAAGCTCGGCGGCGAGGTCGTGGCGGAAGAATATGTGCCGCTCGGCCATTCCGAATTCTCTTCCGTCATCAACAAGATCCGCTCGACGCAGCCGAACGTGATCTTCTCCACCGTGGTCGGCGATTCCGTGGTCGCACTGCATCGTCAGTACAAGGCGGCCGGTCTCGATCCCGAGAAGATGCCGATGGCGAGCCTGACGACCTCCGAGAACGAGGTCGCGGCGATGGGCGGAGAAGCTGCCGCCGGTCATTTCACCTCGGCGCCGTACTTCATGGTGCACAAGTCGCCTGAGAACGAGAAATTCGTCGAGGCCTACAAGAAGCGCTGGGGCGCCGACAAGGTGACGCATTTCGTCTCTGAGGCCTGCTACTTCCAGACCTATCTGTTCAAGCAGGCGGTCGAGAAGCTTGCGACCAGCGATCTCACGCCGCCGAACATCCGCGACGCGGTCAAGGGCCAGGAAGTGATCGCGCCGCAGGGCAAGGTCCGGATCGAGTCGGAGAATCTGCACACCTGGCTGTGGCCCAAGATCGCGCAGGCGAAGTCGAACGGCCAGTTCGAGATTCTCGTCGAGGCCAAGGATTGGCTGAAGCCGGTGCCGTACGCGGCCTATCCCGGGCAGTCCTGCACCGAGAAGGGCCTGGTCGAGAAGAGCTGACGGGGGCTGACGACGGCCGTCGGCGCGCGGCGCCGGCGGCCGGCTTCCGGCAACGAAAGCGGCCTCTCGCACACATGCGAGGGGCGCAGGCGCCCAAACGAACATCGAAAGCGGATCCGGACGTGGACCAATTCATCGAACAAATTGTCACCGGCCTCAGCATCGGGTCGATCCTGCTGCTGGTCGCGCTGGGACTGTCGATCATCTACGGCTCGATGGGCATCATCAATCTCGCGCATGGCGAGTTCGTGATGCTCGGCGCTTACGCCGCCTGGGTGTTCCACACCTATCTCGGGCTCGGCCTGCTCGCGAGCCTCGTTCCGATCTTCCTGGTGGTGGCCACGTTCGGCTGGGTCATCGAACGCTACGTCCTGAGCCTGCTCAACAACCGGCCGCTCGACACGATCCTCGCCACCTGGGGCGTCGGCATCATGCTGCAGCAGGCGGTGCGGCTGATGGTCGGCAGCGAACTCCGCTATGTGCAATTGCCGCCGGCGCTGGCCGACAGCATGGACGTGTTCGGCATCCCGATATCGTCGTATCGGGTGTTCCTGTTCGTCGTGTCGATCGCGCTGTTCGGGGCGACCTGGTTGCTCATGAACCGCACCACGGTCGGGATGAAGCTGCGTGCCATCATCCAGGACCGCTCGGTTGCCGCCTCGTTCGGCATCAACGCCAAGCGGGTCTATGCGCTGACCTTCGCCTATGGCGCAGGCCTTGCCGGACTCGCCGGCGCGCTGGTGTCGCCGCTCAAGAGCGTCTCGCCCGATATGGGCACCGGCTACGTGGTCGACGCCTTCATGGTGGTGGTGCTCGGCGGCGTGCAGAGCCTCGCCGGCACCGTGGCAAGTGCCTTCATCCTCGGCGAGCTCTCCGGCGGCATCGCCTTCCTGCAGAACGACACGGTGGCCAAGACGATCGTGCTGCTCGCCATCGTCGTGCTCATCCGTTTCCGCCCCGAGGGGCTTTTCACCGCACGCGTGCGGGCCTGAGACAGATCGCTCATCTATGCCTTCGAATATTTCTAACTCCACCGGATTGCAGCGCCTGATCGCGCAACTTGCACCGTTGCTCATCGTTTCCGCGCTGGTGTTCGCGCTCCCGGTGCTGCTCAACAATGACTTCCTGCTCAACAAGGTCGCGCGCTATCTCGTGCTGGGCATCCTCACGATATCGCTCGGGCTGTCCTGGGGCTTCGGCGGCATCCTCAATCTCGGCCAGGCGATGAGCTTCGGGCTCGGCTCCTACGCCATGGCGATGGCGCTGAAGCTCAAGACCGTGCCGGTGCATACGGGGGCCAGCGGACTGCCGGACTTCATGGTCTGGAACAATGTCCAGCATCTGCCATGGTTCTGGGAGCCGTTCCGGTCGCTCAGCTTCGCCATCGCCGCGGGCCTGCTCGTGCCGGCGCTGGTTGCGGCGGGACTCGGCTGGTTCATGTTCCGGGGGCGCGTCACCGGCGTCTACGTCTCGATCATCACGCTCGCCACCATGGTGGTGATCAATCTCGTGATCATCGACCAGCAGAGCTACACCGGCGGCTTCAACGGCATCACCGATCTCGCCCAGCTCGAGCTGTTCGGCGTCGCGTTCGATGCCTATGGCCGCGCGACCTACTACCTCGTCGCCGGATGTGTGCTGCTCAGCCTGCTGGTGGCCTTTGCCTTCACCAAGTCCCGAGCCGGCCTGATCGTGCAGGCGATCCGCGACCACGAGAGCCGGGTGCGCTACTTCGGCTACGACGTCGCGCTCTACCAGATCTTCGTGTTCGCGCTGTCGGCTGCGATCGCAGGCCTCGCCGGCATGCTCTACACGGTCGTGATGGAATTCGCCTCGCCGACCTTCCTCGGCGTGCAGCTCTCGCTCTCGGTGGTGGTGTGGTGCGCGGTCGGCGGCAGGCAGAGCCTGGTCGGCGCGTTCCTCGGCGCGGTGCTGGTCGCGGGCATGCAGGGCGCGCTGTCGGAATCCGCGGCGTTCCTCGAAACCTGGACGCTGGTGATGGGCGCGCTGTTCGTGCTCGTGGTGCTGTTCCTGCCGAAAGGGCTCGCCGGCCTCGCGCAATCCACCTGGCGCTGGGTTGCCCAGCGCCGACAGGCCGCCAGCGGCGCGGTTGCACGAGGTGTCAGCCAGACGGAGGGCAGCACATGAGCTCGCATCTCGATCTCCGTGACGTCTCGGTCAGCTTCAACGGTTTCAAGGCGCTCAATTCGCTCAACATGAGCGTCCGCAAGGGGGAACTGCGCTGCCTGATCGGGCCGAACGGCGCCGGCAAGACCACGGCGCTCGACATCATCTGCGGCAAGGTCAAGCCGAGCGCCGGCACTGTCAGCTTTGACGGCACCGCACTGCAGGAGCTCGAGGAATACGAGATCGCCCGCGCCGGTGTCGGCCGCAAGTTCCAGGTGCCGAGCGTGTTCCGCGAACTCTCGGTCAGCGACAATCTCGAAGTGGCGCGGGCGCGCCGCACCTCCGTGTTCGGCAATTTGCGCTGGAATATCGGTAATGCCCGGCGCGACGACATCGAACGTCTGGCCGAACTGGTCGGGCTCACCGAACAGCTCGACCGGCCTGCCGCGTATCTGTCGCACGGCCAGACCCAGTGGCTGGAGATCGGCATGCTGGTCGCCCAGGACGCCGAGCTGATCCTGATGGATGAGCCCACCGCGGGCATGACGGCGCAGGAAACCCGCAAGACCGCCGAACTGTTCGCACGGCTGAAGGGCAAGCACACGCTGATCGTGGTCGAGCACGACATGGGCTTCGTCAAGGCGATCGGCGACATCATCTCGGTGATGCATATGGGCCAGATGCTGGCCGAGGGCACCGCAGCGGAAGTGGAAGCGCATCCGGAAGTGCGCCGCGCCTATCTCGGATCGGGAGGCATCAGCCATGCTTGAGCTGACCGACGTCGACGCTTTCTATGGCAACAGCCGCGCCCTGCAGGGCATCAACCTGATGGTCGGCAACGGCGAATTCCTGTCGGTGCTCGGCCGTAACGGCGTCGGCAAGACCACGCTGATGCGCAGCATCCTTGGCCTGATGGACCGGTGCACCGGACGCCTGTCGCTCGACGGCGCCGACATCTCGCCGTTGCGGACCCATCAGCGCGCCAAGGCCGGCATCGCCTATGTGCCGCAGGGCCGCGGGATCCTGCCGCGCTTCACCGTGCGGGAGAATTTGACGCTCGGAACCTTCGCGGCGAAATCGGCCAACGGCATCGAGGAATGGGTGCTCGAGCTGTTTCCGGTACTCAAGGATTTTCTCAATCGCTACGGCGGCAATCTCTCCGGCGGTCAGCAGCAGCAGCTTGCGATCGCACGCGCGCTGCTTGCCCAGCCCAAGGTCATCCTGCTGGACGAGCCGACCGAGGGCATCCAGCCGAACATCGTCGAGCAGATCGAGGACGTGATCGTCAAACTCAATCGCGAGCGCGGAATCACGGTGGTGCTGGTCGAACAGAATGTCGCGTTCGCGCGGCGCGCGTCCCACCGCTTCGCGTTGCTCGAAAAGGGACGCGTCGTCGCCAAGGGCGCGATCGGTGAACTCACCGATGATCTCATCCAGCTGCACATGGCCGTGTAGCGGGAATTATCGTTCAGAAAGGGAGTCGAGACATGTTGCATGGAGATATATCGAGCAGCAAGGACACGGTCGGCGTCGCCGTGGTCAATTACAAGATGCCGCGTCTGCACACCAAGGCCGAGGTGCTGGATAACGCGCGCAACATCGCCAAGATGGTCGAGGGCATGAAGCTCGGTCTGCCGGGCATGGATCTCGTGATCTTCCCGGAATACTCGACCCACGGCATCATGTACGACTCCAAGGAGATGTACGAGACGGCCTCGTCGGTGCCGGGCGAGGAAACCCGCATCTTCGCCGATGCCTGCCGCAAGGCGAAGGTCTGGGGCGTGTTCTCGCTCACCGGCGAGCGCCACGAGGAGCATCCCAACAAGGCGCCGTACAACACGCTGATCCTGATGAACGACAAGGGCGAGATCGTCCAGAAGTATCGCAAGATCATGCCGTGGGTGCCGATCGAAGGGTGGTATCCCGGCGATTGCACCTATGTCTCGGAAGGGCCGAAGGGCCTGAAGATCAGCCTGATCATCTGCGACGACGGCAACTATCCGGAGATCTGGCGCGACTGCGCGATGCGCGGCGCCGAGCTGATCGTTCGCTGCCAGGGCTACATGTATCCGGCCAAGGAGCAGCAGATCCAGATCTCGAAATCGATGGCCTGGGCCAACAACTGCTACGTCGCGGTCGCCAACGCCTCCGGCTTCGACGGCGTGTATTCCTACTTCGGCCATTCCGCGCTCATCGGCTTCGACGGCCGGACGCTCGGCGAATGCGGCACCGAGGAGAACGGCATCCAGTACGCCCAGCTCTCGGTGTCGCTGATCCGCGATGCCCGCCGCAACATGCAGTCGCAGAACCATCTCTTCAAGCTGATGCACCGCGGCTATACCGGCCTGATCAACTCCGGAGAGGGCGATCGCGGCCACGCGGTCTGCCCGTACACCTTCTACAAGAACTGGATCACGGACCCCGAAGGTACGCGGGAGATGGTTGAAGCCATGACGCGTCCGACCGTCGGGACCGACGAATGTCCGATCGAGGGCATTCCGAACCAGAAAGTCGCACATCGTTGATCGGAAAAGCCGAGCTGTGCCGGCGCGATCATTCGCGCCGGCGCGGTTCTGAAACTGTTGCAGCGGGAAACGGGGGTTACCATGAGCAGCGAAGCAAATAGCGGACTGGTGCAACAGACCGAGGGGCAGATCGACGACCTTCTCGGTCACGAGTTCGAGCATGAGCCGGTGCCGATCAGTGCCCGGCGCAGCGCCTTCTCGGTTACCATGGTGTGGCTGGGCTTTCCGATGATCATCACCGGCGCAATGACGGGATCGCTGCTGGTGCTGGGCATGGGCTTCAAGAATGCACTGGTTGCCATGATCATCGGCAATCTGATCATGTTCGCCTATGTGGGCGCGCTCGGCCTGATCGGCACCAGGCGCGGCATGAACTTCGCGCTGATCGCGAGCATTGTGTTCGGGAAGAAGGGTTATGTGCTGGCGTCGGGCCTGCTGTCGACCCTGCTGCTCGGCTGGTATGCGGTGCAGACCGGCATCACGGGCGCATTGATCTCCTCGACCTACGGCCTCAACTATGTGGCGATGACCATCGTCGCGGGCGTGCTCTATATCGGCATCACCTTCGTCGGCGTGAAGGGGTTGCACTATATCGGGCTGGCGTCGGTGCCGTTGTTTGTCGTGCTCGGCCTCTGGGTCGCGGCCGATGCAGCCTCGACCACGACGGCAGCGGCGATCTTCAGCTATGCCGGCAACAACGGCGTCGCCAGCATGTCGATGGGCGTCGGCCTCACGGTGGTGCTTGCGCTGTTCATCGATGCCGGCACGGTGACAGCGGACTTCAACCGCTGGGCGCCGAGCCCGCGGGCATCGCTGTTCGCCACGTTCAGTGCGTTCCCGTTCGCCAATCTGGTGGCGATGCTGGTCGGCGGCGTGATGACGGCTGCGCTTGCGGTGCCGAACGCCAATCCGTTCGGCGTCGACAACATGTTCGGCTACATGAACGGCAAGCAGCTCACCTGGCTCAGCATTCTCGCGTTCATCTTCCTCTACGCCAATCTCGGATCGGTCTGCTCGCACTGTCTTTACAATGCGGCAACCGGCTGGTCGCGCATCCTCGGGACCAACATGCGGCTGATGGCCGTGATCCTCGGCGCCATCGGCATCGTGGTGGCCGCGGGCAACGTCTGGGCGTTCTTCATCCAGTGGCTGTCGCTGCTCGGCATCCTCGTGCCGCCGATCGGTGCGATCATCCTGGTCGATCAGTATCTGTTGCGCACCGGGTCGCGTGCGGACGTCGACTGGCGCGCGAAGCCTTTCATCGCCTGGGGCATCGGGTCGCTGTGCGCATTTGCGGTTGAAAATCTGATGCCGGGGCTGTCCACTGCGATATCAGCCGCGCTGGTCGCCGGCATCGTGTACGGGGCGATCGCGCGGGTGGAATCGTCCACTGAAAAGGTGGCACGCCCGGCGTAAGCGACAAGCTCGATCAAGCAAGAAGGGTACATCAATGAGCGTCGACTATCAGATCTATGATCTCGGCAATCTGACCTTGCAGCGCGGTGCGACCCTCCGCGACTGCAAGCTCGCCTACAAGACGTTTGGCCAGCTCAACGCGGCCAAGGACAACGTGATCGTCTATCCGACCTGGTACTCCGGCCAGCACTACGACAATGAATGGCTGATCGGGCCGGGCATGGCGCTCGATCCGGCGAAGTACTTCATCATCATTCCCAACATGTTGGGCAACGGCCTGTCGTCGTCGCCGAGCAACACGCCGGAGCCTTACAACGGGCCACGTTTTCCGCAGGTGACGGCCTATGACAATGTGCGCGCTCAGCACCGGTTGGTGACCGAGAAATTCGGCATCAAGCACATCCGTCTGGTCGTCGGCTGGTCGATGGGCGCGTTGCAGACGTTCCATTGGGGCGCGCTCTATCCCGACATGATGGATCTGCTGGCGCCGTTCTGCGGCTCGGCCAAATGCTCGCGCCACAACTACGTGTTCCTGGAGGGCGTGAAGGCCGCACTCACGGCGGATGCGGCGTGGAAGGAGGGGTGGTACACCGATAAGCCGGCCCGCGGCCTGCGCGCCGCCGCGCGGGTCTATGCTGGCTGGGGCTTTTCGCAGGCCTTCTATCGCGAGCAGCTCGACATCAAGACGATGGGCTTTTCGTCGCTGGAGGATTTCCTGGTGGCGTTCTGGGAGGGTTTCTTCCTGCCGAAGGATCCCAACAACCTGCTCACCATGCTGTGGACCTGGCAGAATGGCGACATCAGCGCCAACGAGATCTACAATGGCGACTTCAAGGCTGCGCTGAAGGCGATCAAGGCCAAGGCCTATGTCATGCCGGGGCAGACCGATCTCTACTTCCCGCCTGAAGACAGCGAGAACGAGGTCGCGAACATGCCGAACGCCAAGTTCGTGCCGGTGCCGTCCATCTGGGGACACTTCGCGGGCGGGCCGGGGACCAATCCGGTCGATGTCGCCTTCATCGATACCAAGCTCAAAGAATTGCTCGCATCGTGAGTTCAATCGATTGCGAACGGCTGCCTGCGCGATCATGGGAGGCGTGAGCTTGTCCAATCCCGCTTTGCTGCTCGACCAGTACCGCATCCGCCAGGAGCCGTATTACCGGCCGCTCAAGGATGAGGTCGAATTGTTCGGCGCAGCCTATGCGAACCGCATGCCGGTGATGCTGAAAGGCCCCACCGGCTGCGGCAAGACCCGCTTCATCGAATACATGGCCTGGCGGCTCGGCCGTCCGCTCATCACGGTCGCCTGTCACGAGGACATGACGGCGGCGGATCTGGTGGGACGCTGGCTGCTCGATGCGGAGGGTACGGTGTGGAGCGACGGGCCGCTCACGACGGCCGTGCGTCTTGGCGCGATCTGCTACCTCGACGAGATCGTCGAGGCGCGCCAGGACACGACGGTCGTGATCCATCCGCTGACCGACGATCGGCGTGTGCTGCCGCTGGAAAAGCGTGGCGAGCTGATCCACGCGCATTCCGATTTCCAGCTCGTGATTTCGTACAATCCGGGCTACCAGAGCGCGATCAAGGACCTCAAGGAATCCACCAAGCAGCGCTTCGCGGCGCTGGATTTCGGCTACCCCGACCGGTCGGCGGAAACCGAGGTGGTGTCGCGCGAGGCCGGCATCGAACCCAACCTCGCCGATCTCCTGGTGAAGATCGCCCAGCACAGCCGCAACCTGAAGGGCCAGGGTCTCGACGAAGGCGCCTCGACCCGGATGCTGGTCAATGCCGGCCGCTTGATCGGATGCGGCATCAGCCTCGAAAAGGCGTGCGAGACCACGATCGTCGTTCCCTTGACCGATGATGCGGACACTAGGAACACGTTGCGTGACGTGATTTCGGCCTCTGCGTAGACGGAAACTCGGCGGTGGCGGTCGCGCAAATCAGTTCGCTCGATGGCTTCCGGTCCGGGCGCCGGCTTGCGGCGCTCCTGCGCGGCCACGATGAGATCGCGGTGGCGGTGCAGGCGGCGCGGGCCGCCTTGCACCGGATGGGGGCGTTCGATCGTCTGGCGGCCTGGGACGAGGCGGTGCACGACCTGTTCGAGGCCAACCTCGGCCAGGCCGTGGTTCTGGGTTTCCTAAAGCTATCGGAGCAATGGCAGGCGCTGCGATCGACCGATGACCTGATCGCGATCGGACGCGCCGCAGGGGATATCGGCCGCAGCGCCGGAAGCCGCACAGCCCATGCTTTGCTGACCGAATTGTCCAAAGTGCTGCCGCGGCTTGCGGGCGCTGGAGAACTCACCGCCGTTCTTGCCGCGCTCGGCCAGCTCGCAGATGCAGGCCCGGAATCGGTGGGCCTTGCGATCGGCCGGCTGGAACCGCTGCTCGCGCACGCCGGGGCCGACGACTTTTCCGCCTGGGTTTCGGCCGGCTTGCGCGCAAGCGGCGGCCGCGCATCGCGCCGGCGCGCCTATTTCGCGCTCGACGATCCGCTCTCGGTGCGACTGTTCGCGGTCGGCCGGACCGGCGATGATTTTGCACGGCTGGAAAAGCGCCTCGCCGCAACCACGCTCGCGCTGTGGAACAGGAAGCCGCGTTTCCGCAGGCTGGCCATTGCACCGACGCCGGTGCCGCGGCGTGCCTCGCTCGCCGCCGGCCTGATCGGGCTCCCGGAGACCTTTCCCGGCTTCGCGGGCGAGGGGGCGGACACCGTCTATCTTGCCGCGGTCGCGCATGCCGGCGCGCATCTGGTGCACTCCACCGTCCGCTTTCCTGTGGGGCGGCTGAAGGCGCTGCAGATCGCGCTGGTCTCGCTGATCGAGGATGCCAGGGTCGAGACGCTGGCGCTTCGCGAGATGCCCGGGCTGCGCCGGCTGTGGTTGCCATTCCACAGCGCGACGCCAAGCGGCCAGGCAACTGCCGCCGGACTGATGATGCGATTGGCGCGGGCGCTGATCGATCCGGACTATCAGGATTCGGATGCGTGGGTGACCAAGGGGCGGGCTCTGTTTGCCGGTGCCGCCGACCGCTGGATTGATCCTGCCATCAGCCGCGAGATCGGCGGGCTGCTCGGCAACGACATCGGGCAGATGCGGCTGCAGTTCAACGCCAGGAGCTACGTCGTCGAACCGGCCTATCGCGATGACAATCTGGCGCTGTGGGATTTTGGCGATCAGCCGGACAGCCCGGCCGAGACGATCGAACTTGCAGTCGATTCCGTACGGATCGAGCGCCGCGACGACGCCGATGGAAAGTCCACCGACAACGACGCAAATTCCGACGAGACGCTGCACGCGAAGGCCGCAGCGGTGACCCTGCTGGACGGATTTCCGGTCGCGAGCTACCCGGAATGGGACTATGCGACGCGCACCGAGCGGGCGGACTGGACCACGATCCTGGAGGCTGATGCAGCGGTATCCGCCCAGCCGTTCGACCCTTCGATGGATGCCGAGGCGATGCGCTGGATCACCGAGTTGACCCGCGACGCCTCGATCGGCCGCCGCATCAGACACAAGGGCCAGCGCGACGGCGACGCGCTCGACATCGACGCGGCAATCGCGCTGACGATCGAGCGCCGTGCCGGCAGTATCAGCGAGCCCAGGGTCTACCAACGCGATGCGCCGGGACCGCGCGATCTTGCCGTTCTGCTGCTGTTGGACCTGTCGCAATCGACCGCGGACCGCGATGGTCGCGGCCGGACGGTTCTCGACGTCGAGCGCAAGGCCGCCGCGATCATGGCGACGGCGGTCGAGGCCGCCAATGACGCGATCGCGGTGCACGGCTTCAGCTCCGACGGCCGCGAGCGCGTGCGCTATCTCCGCATCAAGGGCTTCGAGGAGCCGATGGACGCCGTTGTGCGCTCGCGTCTCGCGGGCCTTGGCAGCAGCCATTCCACCCGGCTCGGTGCCGCGTTGCGCCACGCCGGGGGCTACCTCGCGGGACGACGCGCATTCCGCAAGGTGTTGCTGGTTCTGACCGACGGCGAGCCGTCCGACGTCGATGCGCCCGATCCGCAATATCTGGTGGAGGACGCGCGCCGCGCCGCTCAGCAGCTGCGGCGGCGCGGCACCGATATTTTTGCCTTCGGCATCGGTGAGGACAGATTTCCCCAGCTCGATCGCATTTTCGGCGAGCGCCATGCGCTCCGGGTGCCGCGTATCGAGGTCTTGCCGCAACGGGTGATGCAGCTTTATGCGGAACTGAAGAAATAGTGCTGCCATCCCAAGCAGGCTCGATCCTGTTCCATGAGCCTACGCACCGCTGTCACACTTCGACGCTAACGTTGCAGATTGGACACAGTCGCCCGCCCTTGGGAAACAATCGACGCGGATACGATGAGCATTGGATATCTTTCGGGGGGCTTGGCAGGGCGCCCCTCAGACGCTCGTCGATTTTGCGTTTTGATCTGCGTCTACATGCTGGGCGCGGGCAGCGATGTCGCGATGGGGCAGGAGAGTCCGATCGCTGCTGCGCCGCGCCTGACATTCGATATTCCGGCGCAACCTCTGACATCCGCACTGGAAAGTTATGGCGCCACGTCGCGGCGTGAGGTGCTCTACGATGCGCGGCTTGCGACTGGCCGGCTCTCAGGCGAGGTGAGGGGTGTCTTCGCGCCTTCTGAAGCCCTACAGATATTGCTCAATGGCACCGGCCTTGTCGGCCGCCTGACGTCGGAGAATGCCGTGGTGATCGTGCCCTCGGCTCCGGCTGCCGGGCAGCCGACGACGCCCGACGTCGATGCGCGAAAAGGCGATCCGGTCATTCGCGCCCGCTATTATGCCGTGGTGCAGGAGCGCGTTCGAGAGGCCTTCTGCAGGGACATGTTGCTGCGGCCGGGCCGCTATCGGATCGCCGTGCAGTTCTGGATCGCTCCAACTGGATCCGTGCAACAGACCAGACTCTTGAGCAAGACAGGCGATGACCGCGTCGACAGCGCGATCGAGACGACGCTGCGCGGATTGAGAATGAATGAGGTGCCGCCGCCCGGCATCTCGCAACCCCTCACGATGGTCGTTGCGGCGCATCCGTCGGAACGGGCGCAGGACTGTGCCGGGATCGACGCCGTCCGGACCAGCGGTGGGGTGAATTGAGCGTGCTGCGATGAGCGACGCAACCCGGACCATGCTGCGCAGCTTCCTCGCTGCCCGCTACGACGATCTCAAGCTGCGGCTGAGCCGCCGTCTCGGATCGGCGGAGCTTGCCAGCGATGCGTTGCAGGACACCTATGTGCGTCTCGGGCGGGCCGAGGTGACGGGGGCGGTGCAAAGCCCGGCCGCCTATCTGTTCCGCATGGCCTTTAACGTCGCAATCGACCGGCAGCGGGCCGAGAAACGGCGACTGGCCCGCAATGAGGTTCAGGATCTGCTTCATATTGTGGACGATGCGCCCGGGCCGGGTCAGATCACGGAGGCTCGCTTCGAGATCGAGGCCCTGGAGAAGGCGATCGCGGAACTGACACCGCGCCGCCGGGTCATCCTGCTGGCCGCGCGGCTTCAGGGAATGCCGCAGCGGGAGATCGCCAGCCGGCTGGGCGTCTCGTTGCGCCTGGTCGAGAAGGAACTCCGCCTCGCTCAGGAACACTGCGCGCTGAAGCTGGGAAAATAGTTGTGCGGTTGATGGCTATCGCGAACGTCAAGTGGATAGGCGGACGGTTCGGCCGCGGAGGCTGCCGTTTGCGTGCGCGGCGAGGCAAGTCCGCATGACGTACGAAGGCGGCAAATCGACGATAGGGCTCGGCGCGATGGAGCGGGAGGCACATGCCTGGGTGAGGCGCTTGACGTCCGGAGACGCGACAGTCGAGGACGCCGAGGCATTCCAGCTGTGGCGCCAGCAGAGCGCTGCCCATGCGATTGCCTTTGCCAAGGCTAGCAAGCTTTGGGAGACGGTTGGCAAAGCCGGCCATAACCTCCGGTATGACCCCGCGTCGCTGGGCATGTTGCTTGATGGCGAAGCGAAGCGCGTGATGACCCGCAGGCTGGTGCTCGCCGGCGGGCTTGCGACCGCCGCTGCCGCCGTCGGAGCGGTGACGCTGCGTCCCCCGCTCGAGCTCTGGCCGTCATGGTCCGAGCTTGCGGCCGACTACCGGACAGGTACGGGAGAGCAGCGCAAGCTCGCATTGAACGACAATGTGTCGATCAACCTCGACACACGAACCAGCATCGCGCTGCGCCCGGACCATGGTGACACCAGCCGCATCGAGCTGATCACGGGGCAGGCATCGGTCGCGACGGCCCAGCAGCAGTCAAGACCGGTGACAGTGATCGCCTCCAGTGGTCAAACGGTGGCAACGCAAGCCTCGTTCGACGTGCGCTACCTCGGAGCCGAGGTGCGCGTCACCTGTCTCGGCGGCGAGGTTCGCGTCGAGCATCAGGGAAACGCCCGTATTGTTCGTGAAAGGCAACAGATCGCCTATGACGAGAGGCGCATGAGCGACATCGTCGCGATCGATCCGGCCGTCGAGGCGGCCTGGCAAGAGGGATTGCTGATCTTCCGCTACACGCCCCTGCCCAAGGTGGTGGAGGAGGTGAACCGGTACCGGTCGGGCCGGATCTTCATCGTCAATGCCGAGCTGAACGCCCATCTGATCAACGGCCGCTTCCATATCGATCGGATCGACGAGGTTCTCCTGCAGCTCGAACAAGCCTTTGGCGTGAAAGCCAAAACGCTTCCCGGCGGCATTGTGCTGCTGAGCTGAGGAAGCTCGGGCGGCTTGCAAAAAATTTCGCATCCGGCGTGCGGGTCGGCCCATTCGGGATCGTCACAGCCGCGAGGGTCTCGGTGCTGGCGCTGAGACGCGAAATCTTCGGCTGTCGTCGCCCGGCGCAAGAAAGCGATTCCATGGTTCCCCGCCTCTCCAGGTCTCTCACCCGCGCGCCCGTTCGCACTGCATTGTTTGGCAGCGTCAGCGTCGTGGCACTTCTCGCCAATACGCCGGTGGTCGCGCGCCCGTTTGGATCGAGCTGGACGGTGTCACCGTCAGCCGCGGCGATGGCGGCGTCGCAGTCGGCAGCGCAGGACGCGGCAGCAGCCGCCAAGCAAGGCCAGGATGCGATGGCGCGGGCCACGCGCGCCATCCAGGCGATCCAGGGCCTGCAGAACGCGGCGCGCGCCGCGGCGCAGACCTCGCAGCGTTCGGTGACGCTGCCGCAGGTCGCGGTGCCCAACGGCCTTGCGCCCGGCGGCCTGCAGGTGGCGCCGGGGTGGCAGGGCGCGAATGCGCCGACGCAGGCGATCGACGCCACCGGCCAGACCCAGGTCGGCATCGCGCAGACCAGGGCGCAGGCGATCCTCAACTGGAATTCATTCAACGTCGGCGCGCGCACTACGCTGACCTTCGACCAGCAAGGCCATGCGAACTGGGTGGCGCTCAACCGCGTCGTCGGCAGCACGGCGCCGAGCCAGATTCTCGGCAACATCAAGGCGGACGGCTCGGTCTATGTGATCAACCAGAACGGCATCATCTTCGGCGGTGCGAGCCAGGTGAATGTCGGCTCGCTGATCGCCTCGACCGCCAACATCACCGACACCCAGTTCCTGCGCAATGGCATCTACTCGCAGCAGGCGAGTGGCCAATACGTGCCGAGCTTCACCGATGCCCGCGGCGCGGTGAGGGTCGAGGCCGGCGCGCTGATCTCGACCAACGCGCCGTCCTCGGTGACGCAGGGTGGCGGCTTCGTCCTGCTGATGGGAACCGAGGTCAGCAATGCCGGATCGATCAGCGCACCGCGAGGCCAGGTGCAGCTCGCCGCCGGCAACGACTTTCTGCTGCGGCCGGGTTACAGCACGGATGCCAACCAGGCCTCGACCACACGCGGCAACGAAATCTCGCCGATCGTGCGCGACGCGATCGCGGCTGTCGGCAATTCCGGCCTGATCTTCGCCCAGCAAGGCGACATCACGCTTGCAGGCCGCGGCATCACCCAGGACGGGGTGCTTGTCGCTACGACCTCGGTCAACACCCGCGGCACCATCCATCTCCTGAACGCAGCGTCCGATGCCGCGGGCAGCATCACGCTCGCCAGTGGCAGCCTGACCGCGATCCTGCCCGAGCTCAACAGCAGCGACACCGCGCTCGACAGCCAACGCGGCCAGTTGGTCGCCGATTCCAAGGCCTTCACCCACGCCCCGGTCGCCAACGCCCAGTTCGATAATCTTTCGCAGCTCGCCGACCGGCTCGACCAGGGACGTATCGAGATCGTCAGCGGCGGCAGCGTCAACTTCAAGGACGGCTCGACCACGCAGGCGCAAGGCGGCCAGGTGGCGGTCAGCGCCGGCCGCCGCGTCTTCGCCGAGAGCGGGTCGATCATCGACGTCTCGGGCGTGCGCGGCGTGCTGCTGCCGATGTCGACCAACAACCTCCTGATCAACGTGCAAGGCAACGAGCTGCGCGACTCGCCCGCCAATCGTGATCGGGACAATCTGAAGAACGCGGACGTCTGGATCGACGCGCGCGATCTGGTGCTGGTGCCGGCGGGCACCGGTGGCTATGCGACCGACCGCTACTATACGCCGGGTGGCCTGCTCGAGGTCTCGGGATATCTCGCCAATACCGCCCACCGGATCGGCGAGTGGGCCGCGGTCGGCGGTACCGTCACGCTGTCGGCGCAGGAAGTCGTCGCGCAGCAGGGGGCGGTGTTCGACGTCTCCGGCGGCTCGATCAGCTATCAGGGCGGCTACATCCGCACCACCAATTTCCTTGGCGCGGACGGCCGTCTCTACAGCGTCAACCAGGCACGCGCCGATATGCAGTTCTACGGCTTCGGCGCGGGCTTCATTCGCGAGCACAAGCTCGGCGGCAAGGTTGCACCGAATCTGACCGAGGTCTGGACCAGCCCGTTCGGCAAGGGCCGCGTGACCACCCGCTGGGAGGACGGCTACACCATCGGCCGTGACGCCGGCTCTCTCGTCCTGTCCACGCCGACGGCAGTGTTCGAAGCTGATATCGTCGCTGATGTCGTCACCGGCTCACGCCAGACGACGGCGCGGCCGGACGGCACCACCGACGGCTACAAGCTGTCTCAGAACGTCGCGCCGCTCCAGGGCAAGCTCGCACTCGGTGGCTATTCGGGGCTTGGCCTCACCAGTGCATCCGCCGCGCAGGTGATCTTCGGCCGAGCGCCCGAGATTACCGATGCGCTGAATGCCACGTCGGTCCTGCCCGACGATCGCATCGGGACCGCATTGTTCAATTCGGACGCACTCAATGCCGCGAGGCTGGGCGGTCTCAGTGTTGCGAGCAGCAAGGACATCCTCGTCGAGGCGCCGCTCGAGCTTGCTCCTGGCGCGCAGGTGACCTTCATCGCACCGCATGTCGAGATCGGTGCGAACGTAACGGCGCATGGTGGCAGCGTGACGCTGACCAATCTCATGCATGCCGTGTTCGGTCAGGGGCAGAACGAGCTATGGTGGGCGCTCAACGATGCGAACGGCAAGGCGCAGGTCACGATCGGCCAGAATGTCGCCGTCGATCTCAGCGGGTTGTGGAGCAACGAGCTGACCGGAACCGATGGATCCGGCCGGGCGCATCTGGATGGCGGCAATTTCACCGTTTCGACCACAGGCGGCATCACGCTTGCGAGCGGGTCGCTCATCGATGTGTCGTCGGGGGGCGCCATCCTGGTGAATGGCAAGACACAGGGCGGCAAGGGCGGCAATGTCAGTCTCGTCGCCAATGACTATTCGCATCTAGCCTGGACGCAGTTCTTCACCAATCCGCTCATCCTCGACGGCACCATTCGCGCTTACGGCTTCGGTGGCGGTGGCACGCTGACGCTGAACGCCGGCCAGGAGATCTCGATCGGCGAAGCCGTGGCCGATGCGCTGGTGCTCGATCCGGCGATCTTCCAGTCCGGCTTCACGGCCTACAACATCAGCAGCAACACGGGCATCCGGATCGGCGAAGGCGCCCGTGTGGACGCCGAGGTGCCGGTCTATCGCTTCACCCCGCGCAGCTTCATCACGCCCAGCGGGAGCCTCGTCACGGAGGCCGCGGACCTCTGGACGCCTCCCAAATTCACGATCAATTCCTTCACGCGCAGCGCCACGCAGCGCGTCGGCGCCGATCTGACCTTCTGGAGCCTGCATGATTTCACGCTGGCGAAGGGCGCGTCGATCAACGTCGATCCGGGGCGTTCGGTCTCGATCTTCGCCAATCGGCAGACTGTCATCGATGGTGCGATCAGAGCACCCGCCGGCAATATCCTGATCACGAGCCTGCAGGACGCCCCCGGCGACACCCGCTACAACATGGGTTACGGCGAGTTCGGCCTGACACGTTCGTTCTGGATCGGCGATGATGCGGTGCTGGATGTTTCCGCGCGTGATGCGGTGGGACGCGACGACCGCGGGATCTCCTATGCAGCTGTGCCGGACGGCGGCACGATCCGCATCGGCGGCACGGGGGCGTTGGATCCCAAATATCCCGTCGTCAGCGATGCCTTCGTGATCGTTCGTCCGGGCGCGCTCATCGACGCGTCGGGCACCTCCGCGGTGGTCGATGTCCAGAGCGGCAACGGCTACATCCCGACGCTCGCCGCGAGCGATGGCGGGACGATCTCGCTCTATTCCAGCTTCGGTATGGTGCTCGACGGCACCTTGCGCGCAGCGGCAGGCGGCAGCGGCGCGTCGGGCGGCGCGCTGAACCTGACCATGTCGTGGCGCGGCTATATCGTCGGGCAGCCGAATGCAAATGCGCCCTACGCCGGCGGCGATCTGCCTGAGGCGTTCCAGAGGTCGCGCGATATCACGCTCGTGCAAAACGCTGCGGGCAGCGGTCTAAACACTGATCTGTCGCCCGGTCAGGCCGATCCGGCTCTGCAGTTCGGGCGGACAGTCATTGGTGTCAACCAGGTCGAGAAGGGCGGTTTCGGCTCGCTCGCGCTCTATACGCGCGATCTGCTCGTCTTCGACGGCAATGTGGACCTCAGCCTGTCGCGTACTCTTCGGCTTTCGAGCGGCGTCATCGCCGCGGCGTCGGACACGCCAAACAGCACAATTCATCTGTCCGCGCCTTATGTCCGTCTTGATGGCGTCTACAACGCCGCAGATGCGCAGACGGCCGTGGGCTATGCTCCCGGGATCAACGATCTTCACGTCCGGAACCAGGCCGTGGGCGGCAGCTTCACCGTCGCAGGCAACTTGATCGACGTTTACGGCTCTGTCCTGTTCGGAGCTACTGGCTCGCAGGGCAGTGGGGCGCTAGATCTCGGTCTCAGACGTCCTGTCAGCATTCCGTTCGATGCCCGCGGCTTTCATCAGGTCGCGTTGCAGAGCAGTGGCGATATCCGGTTCGGCAATGGCGGGCTCGATGTCGAGAATCTCGCGCTGACCGCCGACCAGATCTATCCGTTGAGCGGCGCGGTTGCCACGATCGCGGTTGGGCTCCGTCCGAATGGAGCAAATGTCGCCTATGATCCGGACGCCCGTCTCGTCATCCGCCGCAACGACGACCAGACGCCGGCGGTACCGGCTTCGGTGTTCGGCGACCTGATTTTTGTTGCCGGCAATATCGACCAGGGTGGCGTGCTTCGCGCGCCGCTGGGGCGCATTTGGCTCAACAGTGATACCGGGCCATCCAACGCGCGGATCGTCTTTCGCAGCGGAAGCATCACCTCCACGAGCGCAGCCGGCTTGATCATGCCGTTTGGCGGCACCTCGGATGGCATCACCTATCAAGGCGCGGACGGCACGCTGCACAATCTGGCGAGCGCGTTCTATGACGATCATTCGAGCAATGTAAGGATCGCCAGTGGCGTTTCGATCAATGCCGCATCCGTTGTGGGTGAGCCGGGCTCGGTGCTCGATCTCTCCGGCGGCGGCACGCTCACCGGCGCGGGCTTCATCTCCGGCCGTGGCGGTTCGGTCGATGTGTTGAAGACCGCGCTCGTCAACGCCAATCCGGTCAACAGCTACAGCGCCGCGGGCAACAAGGTCTACGCCATCCTGCCTGGCTACGCCGCCGACTACGCGCCGGTGATCGCATCCAATGGCGCCGGTGATCCGGCGATCGGCCAGCAGATCACGCTTCCTTCGGGTGCGCCAGGATTGCCCGCGGGCACCTATACGCTGCTCCCCTCGAGCTACGCGCTGTTGCCTGGCGGTTATCGCGTCGAGCTCGGCGCGACTGGAAAGATCATGATGGCGCCCGTGACCGCGGGCAATGGCTCGGTGGTCACGTCCGGCTATCTCGGCGTTGCCAACGCCGGAATCAGGGACACGCTGCCGACGCGGGTGATCCTGACCTCCGGCCAGACCACGCGGCTCTATTCGCAGTATAACGAGACCGGCTATGCCGATTTCGAGCGCGCGCGGGCCGCCCAGTTCGGTGGCTTCCGGTATCGTCTGCCGGAAGACGGCAAGGTCCTCGTATTCAATCTCTTCCCGTCGCCGGACAATACGAAATCGCTGTCCTTCGCCGGCACCGCGCTGTTCGACGGCGCCAAAGGCGGCGTTGACGGCACGCTGGTCATCAGGCCGCGCGATTCATCGGGTTACGGCGTGCTCGACATCACGGCGCCGGGGACCGCATCGATAGCGGGTCATACGTCAATTTCGAGCGACGACATCAATGCCTTCAAGGCATCGACGGTGTTGCTGGGCGGCGCGAGCGTGTACTCCGAGGTCGATAATCCCGGGGCCGGTGCCAACATTTATTTTGACGGAGGCGCGACCACGGCCGTCAACCTGCTCGATGGCGCCACGATACGTGCGGGCCAGGTGTTCCTGATCGGCAAGACGGTCAACATGGCGGGCGGCGCGACCATCGACACGCGCGGACTGAGCAGCAACGTAATCGATTCCACGTTGGGCTACTTCTACGCCAACATATCTCCCGACTCCACCGCAAACCCTGCCTATAGTCCGGCTGTGCTCGCTGTCGCCAATGGCCGGTTCCAATTCCTGGATGCCGTCGGGCCCGGCAACATCAGCATCGCGAGCGGTGCCTCGTTGCTCACGGACGGCAGCGTGGTGCTGGCTGCGCCGGGCGGGCTCTCGATGGGTGACGTCAATTTCGGCGCGCGTTACCTCAACGTCACGCAGGAGCAGATCAATGTCGGCACCGCGGCCGCGCTTGCCGCGGCGCAGGCCGCAGGCCAACTGCCGTCGGGCTGGAATCTCACCCAGAGTGTGCTCGACAAGCTGCTGCGGCCGTCGACGACTGCCGGCAGCCCGACGCTCGAGCAACTCATCATCACGGCAAGCGGCGCCTTCAATCTGATCGGCAGTGTCGACCTCGACGCCACGCGCCGGGGCGGCGCCTCCTCCGATTCCCTCAAATTCGTTCTCAATACACCGGCGATATATGGCCTCGGCTCCGCGGGCGACACCGCCGGCATCACAGCCGACACGCTGGTCTGGAACGGCATTCGCACGGGCAACGGCAGCACGACGAGCCCTTACGGCAGCCAGACGCCAGCCACTATCCTGCCCGGCGGGCCCGGCACGGGATCGGGGCATCTCGCCATCACTGCCAGCGAGATTCTGTTCGGCTACGACGCCTCGCTGAGCAAGCCGACCGATGGCGCAGCGCTGAACCGCATTGCGCTTGGCTTCTCCGATGTCACGTTGACGGCTACGAAGCGCATCACCGCGAACAGCAACGGCACGCTGAAGGTGGGGCTCAGCCAGGACAGCACCGGCGCGTTGCAGGGCGGTGCGCTCACCATTGCGGCCCCGCTGATCACGGCGAGCGGCGGGGCTACGCTCGACGTCAGCGCGGGCGCGGCCTTGCGTCTGGTCGCACCAGTGGGGGCCGTGCCCGCCGACACGCGTGGCGTGACGGATCTCGGCGGCACGCTCTCCTTCACCGGAGACAGTGTATTTGCCGACACCGCATTCGCCTTGCCGTCCGGCAAGCTGACGCTGAATGCGACGCACGACGTCGTGCTCGGCGCAAACGCCACCGTCGACCTGTCGGGCCGCGGCATCGCCTTCTTCGACGTCACCAAGTACAGCTGGGGCGGCGATCTCATCCTGAACTCCGCCAACGGCAATATCGTCCAGAATGCGGGTTCGGTGATCGATGTCTCGGCCGTGAACAATGCGGCGGGCTCGATCGCGGCCAAGGCGATCGACGCCGCACATGGCCAGGTTTGGTTCGCCGGCACGCTCAAGGGATCGTCGACGGGCGATTACGACAGCGGCCAGTTCACGGTCGCAGCGCAGAATTTCGGCGATTTCGCCGCGTTGAATGCCAAGCTCAACGATGCCGGTTTCTTCGGCGCCCGCAGCTTCGATCTCCGCCAAGGCAGCCTAGTCGTCGGCGATGGCGTGAAGGCGCGCTATGTGGCGGTCTCGGTCGATCAAGGCAGCCTCACCGTCGCGGGCAGGATCGACGCGAGCGGGGCGAAGCCCGGCACCATCCGCCTGTCCGCGCGCGACGATCTCAGGCTCACCTCGAATGCCGTGCTCGACGTCCATGGCAATGTGCTTTGGATCGACAGCTACGGCGCGCCGATCGAAGCCAACAACACCGCGCATGTCGAACTCACCACCACGCACGGCACCATGACGCTGGCCGCGGGCGCGACCATCGACATGACGTCGCCGGATGGCGTGCAGCGCGGCAGGCTCGAGCTCAACGCGCCGCGCCGCGGCGGCACCGGCGGAGATGGTGCCGGCGCCAGCGATATCGCAATCGACGCGCGCGGGCAGCTCAATATTCGCGGCGCCGGCAGCATTGCGATGAACGGCTTCCGCACCTACGACCTTCCGGGCGGCAGCGTCATCGATCAGGCCTATCTCGATGGTCTGCACGACGACAGTACGGCATTCATCAACGCAGCGCTCCAGAATGGCGACTTGCAGAACCGCCTGGCCGGGCTTGCGGCCTATGGTTCTGCCTTCCATCTGCGGCCCGGCGTTGCCATCACCTCAAGCGGTGATCTGTCGACGAAGGGCGATCTCGATTTCTCCGGCTACCGCTATGGACCAAACGCCGATCCGGTCGTGCGCGGCTCCGGCGAGCCGGGCGTGCTTGTGGTCCGTGCCGCCAGCGATCTCAAGATCAACGGCAGCATCACGGACGGCTTCGCACCGCCGCCGGCGTCGCCTGACGCGGTGACCGTGATTGCTTCCGGCACGCTGCCGGCCGCCTACACCGTTCGGACCGATGGTGTCGTCCTCGGCAGCGGTTCGGCCATTCCGAGCAACGGCACAATCAACATGGAGCTGAATCTCACCGACGGAAGGGTCAGACAGAGCCCGAACGCCGCAAATCCGCTCCCTGTCGCGATTACCTTATCGCAGGACTTCACTGTGAAAGGAGCCAACGTTCAGACCAGGAAGCTGAATGGCGGGCGTATCATCACGCCGGGAAAAACCTACAATCCCGGTGATACGCTTTTGACTGGCACAGTATTTCCGGCCGGCACCGTATTCGAAAAAGGCGTTTATTTTACCGGGCCGGTCTTCATCAACTCTGCCCTTTCCAACAATCTGGTTCTTCAGCCTGTGAAGCTGCCGGCGGGGGCCAGCCTTTACCTGTTTCTTGGGTACACGTTCACTGCCGATACGCCTCTGGCAAAGGGCACGATGCTGCCGGCCGGGATGACGAACGTCAATCTGACCGGGCCGGGCGATCGCGAGATCTGGGCGATCTCCCCGATGCTCGCTCCGGGAACGCAATCCTGGTCGATGCGCCTTGTGGGCGGCGCCGATCTTGCCAGCCCCGACAGCCGCATGTTGCAGACGGCGCCCGCGCTCGCCGGTTCGGGCAATGTCGTGTTGAGTGATCCGTTCAACATCACGATCAACAAGCCGACGACATCAGGCGTCAGCGTCGTGCGGACCGGGACGGGCGATCTCGAAATTCTGGCCGGCGGCAATTACGATCAACAGACACCGTTTGGCGTTTACACGGCCGGCACCGCCATCTTGGGGACCGGTACCGCAGCGAACGAGCCTTACAATGTCGGCCGAGGCACGTTGTCCGACGGCACGGTGCTTGGTTCAGCAAACGCAGCCTATCAGGCGACGCTCGGCGCGGAGCGGATGTATTACCCCGAACATGGCGGCGATTTCCTGCTTGTCGCGCAAGGCGACGTCAAGGGAACACTGTCGAAGCGCACGACCGAGATCGGGTCCTGGCTGTGGCGTCAGGGTGGCTCGGAGATCGGCCAGCGAACCGCCTGGGGCGTCAATTTCGGTAGCTATACGTTTGATCCGGCGCTCAACAACGGCACGCTGGCCTTGAATCTCTCCGCTTTCTCCGGGCTCGGCACGCTCGGTGGTGGCAATGTCACGGTGCAAGCCGGGGGCACGATGGGTGACGCAGGCCGGGGCGTCGTCATCGCCGTTGGCGGCAGCGGCCGTGTGATGGCCGACGGCAGCCTTGTGCAGACCGGTGGCGGCACGCTGTCGGTGAAGGCCGGCGAGATCGGCACCGGCGGCAATCAGTTCGTCGATCTGCGTGGACGGATGGATATCGCCACGGGAGACTTCGGCAGCCTCACCGCGTCAAACGTTCGGGTCGATGGCGGGTCGGATCCACGGCCGATCAACCCGCTGATACCCTATTCCATGACCACGCTGAGTGGTGGCGATTTCGCGCCGGGCGACAGTGCGATCGATATCCGCGCGCGTGGCGACCTGGCGGTGGGAACCATTCTCGATCCGGGGCGCGTCGGCACCACCGGTCTCACCGCCGCCGGCAATGGCGATGAGGGAGCGAGCTGGTTCACGCTGTGGACCGGGGGGACCACCGCACTCAACATGATGGCCGCCGGTGGTTCGCTCTCGCCGGGTAGCGGCTCGGCCATCTCGCGCTTCCTGCCCTCGATCGTGCGGGCGGTCGCCGCGAACGGAAACATCTACGGCCTTGGCGGGGGAATGCTGCTGCCGTCACCGAACGGTGCGTTCGAGGTTCTCGCGCAAGGATCGATCTTCGGCAACACACTCGAGACCGGTCTCCTGACGACCCCGACGTCGGCTCTGGCAACGCCGTTCAGGCCCGGCTGGGCGAGCTTGACGAATGGACTGAGTATCACTGCGTCCAATTACTGGGCCGACTACAATGCGCTAAGCGATCAAATCAACGGCGCGCAAACCGTTTATTCTTACGACACCGGCGGACAGCCCTTCGTCTTCGATGCGAACACGGTGAAGGACAGGGTCGTGCCGGCCCAGCGCGATCTGTCGCGCATCTATGCGGTGAACGGCGATATCACGAGCGTCACCTATGGCCGGATTCTGACAACAAGCCAGTTCGTCGCTGGCGCGAGCGTCTACAGCGTGACTTATCAGGCAGCAAGGCCGCTGCAGATGCTTGCGGGTGGTGACATCGTCGATACGACAGGCCTGATCCTGCACAGCGATCAGAACGATGTGTCGACGATCGCGGCCGGCGGCAGCATCATCTATGCAGGCTGGCGGGGACTCCAGTCCGCGGCGAAGGGAGGCTGGGCGATTGCCGGCCCGGGCACGCTCGAAATCACGGCCGCTGGGAATATCTACCAGGGGTCAACGGCGACGGTCGAAAGCATCGGAGCGCTTGCCGCCGGCGACAACCGGCCCGGCGCTGGTGTCGTCATGCAGGCCGGCGTCGGTGCGGGCGAGATCGGCATCGGACAGGTGGACTGGTCCGGCTTTGCCAAGCTCTATCTTGATCCACACAATCTTGCGGGCGCGGGGCCGATCGCCGACCAGCCCGGCAAGGTGGCCAAGACCTATGGAGACGAGCTCTACGATTGGCTGAAGCAACGCACCGGTTACAGTGGGGCCAAGGCCGATGCGCTCGGCTACTTCCTCACGCTGCCGGATGCGCAGCAGCGCGTCTTCCTGCGCCAGGTTTACTACGCCGAGCTGACCGCGGGTGGGCGCGAGTACAACGAAGTCGGCGGCCCGCGCGCCGGCTCCTATTTGCGCGGGCGGGAGGCGATCGCCGCGCTGTTCCCGAATGATGCCGCCTATCGTGGCGACATCACGATCTTCACCGCGACGGCCGGTACGCCGGGCAAGCCGAATTACGCCATTCAAAGCGGCTTTGTTCACACCGATTTCGGTGGCGACATCCAGTTCCTGACACCGGGCGGTGGCGTCACGATCGGCACCGAAGGCCTGCTGCCGGGCGCCGATGCGGGCCTCATCACGCAAGGCGCGGGCAACATCCAGATCTATTCGCAGAACAGCGTGCTGATGGGCCTGTCGCGCATCATGACCACGTTCGGCGGCAATATCGTCATCTGGGCGGCGGAGGGCGACATCAATGCCGGCCGCGGCGCCAAGACCACGGTGATCTATACGCCGCCCAAACGCACCTACGACAACTACGGCAACATCACGATATCGCCTGTGACGCCGTCCAGCGGCGCCGGTATCGCAACATTGCAACCGATCCCTGAGGTGGCGCGCGGAACCGTCGATCTGATCGCGCCGCTCGGCACCGTCGATGCGGGCGAAGCCGGAATCCGCGCGTCGAGCTTCGTCAACATCGCTGCATTGCATATCGTCAACGCCGCCAACATTCAGGCGCAGGGTGGCGTGATCGGTGTGCCGCAGGTGCAGGCGCCCAACATGGGCGCCTTGAGCGAAGCCTCGAACACGGCGGGCGCCGCTGCCAAGCAGGCGGCCGTGCCGCCGCCGCAGGCGAACGAGCAGCCCTCCGTCATCATCGTCGAAGTGCTCGGCTATGGCGGCGGCGACGGCAGCGATGATCAAAAGCGGCGCAGCAACGACAAGCAAAGCCGATACGACCCGAACAGCGCATTCCAATTGATCGGCGATGGCCAATTGACCGCGGAGCAGATGAAGAAGCTGACGCCGGATGAGCGCCGTCAGGTCGTGAACTAGAGCGTTTTCGAGCGAAGTGGGTACCGGTTCGCGTGAAGAAAACGCGTCAAGACAAGAATCCAGCCTGCGCGGCGGCCGCTGCGACTTGGCTTGAGCGATGCTGGTCTAGCCCGCCGCGCGGGGCAGGGAGCCGTTTGCCGTGATCTCGGCCGAGAGCTCCTCGATCGTCTTGCGCTGCTCCATGGCGGCGCGCCGGATCAGCGCAAAGGCGGCCGGCTCGGCGAGTGCGTGCGTGTGCATGACCTGGAGGACGGCGGCGAGCACGACGCGGCGGGATCGAAGACGCTGTTCGAGTTTGAGCACCTGCTGCTTCAGCTCGTTGGTGCGCTCGCTTCGCTCGAAGGCGAGGACCAGTGCGGCATAGATGCCGGCCGAGCGCAGCGGCTTGACCAGGAACGAGGCCGGATCGAGGTCGAGCACCAGCTTCAGGCGGCTCGGCGTCTCGGTGCCGAGCAGGGCGATGACCGGGCTTCGCCCAAGCGCCGCGCGCTGCGCCGGCGAGGTGAGCGGCAGGAATTCGTCGTCGATCAGCGTCACGTCCGGCCGGCAGTCGATTTTGCCGCCGCCATCCCATGTGACGATGTCGATCCCGAGACGCTCGAACTGGCGCCTGACGATGGTGGCGTCACGCTCGTCCTTGATGGCGACGAGCGCCTTGCGCCCGCGCAGCGAAAATGACGACGGCTTGCTCATTTCACAACCCGCAAATGCGGCGCATTCGGCAACGTTCCATCCCTTGCGGGGCCGGCGGCGATGTCGAGCTGCGTCAGATAGGGATCCGGTTTAACCGGAGCTTCAGCTTCCCAGAAGATGTCAAACTGTCCGTCGGCGTTGGAGACGGCGAGCCGCGGCGTCAAGACGCAGTGGTTGTTGCTGCCGTCGATCCAGACCGGGCCTTGCGGCGAATTGTAGCGGTGGCCGGCCGCGGCGCGCCGCACCTCACCGATATCGGACGTGCCGGCGCGTTGTAGCGCGCGGGCCAGCAGATAGACCGCGACATAGGCGGATTGCCCGTCCACCGACGGGCTGCTGTGCTCGCCGTGACGTGCCTTCCAGCGCGCGACGAAGGCCTGGTTCTCGGGCAGGCGAATGCTTTCGAAATAGGCCGACGATGTGATGCAGCCGGCCGATGCGGGACCTGCGATCTTGAGCTCGGGCTCACACAGGCTGCAGCTCAGCATCGGGATGTCGAGACCCGCCGCGGTGGTCGCGGCATGAAACGCACGGATGAAATCATAACTCGAACTGCCGACCAGCGTGTTGAAGACAACCGGCGGCCTGCGCCGCACGATCTCGTCGACGATATGCGTGACCGCGCTTTCACCGAGCTCGAGCAGGCGTTCCGCGAGAATCCGTCCCCGCGCCGCCGTCACCAGCTCGCGGGTGACGCGATTGGTTTCCCAGGTCCAGACATAGTTGGAGCCGACGCAGAAGATCTCGCGCGACAGATTGTCGAGCACGTAGCGCACCAGCGGCAGCACGTTGTGATTGGGCGAGGCGCCGACATAGATGACGTTGTCGGAGCATTCGAACCCCTCGTAGCGTGCCGGATACCAGAGCAGGCGGTCGGTGCGCTCGACGATCGGAAGCACCTGTTTGCGGGAAGCCGAAGTGTAGCAGCCGATGATGTGCTCGACCCCGACATTGCGAATGAGATCGTCGCAGACCGTATGATATTCCGAAATGACGCCGCGGGGATCGCGGACATGCGCCGATATCGCGAAGTCGAACTCGTCCTGCTCGTTGATCTCGTCGACCGCCATCATGGCGCTCTTCAGGATCTCGCGCCCCATGGCCTGATAGGGCCCGTGCTGCGAGCAGATAATGCCAACGGGAATGGACGGCTTTGTCATCGACGACTTTCAGTGCAACTCATGCAGGAAACCATCTTCGCAGAGGCCGGTGCAAGTGGTCATGCCGATTTGCTGCGCAGCACCTCGCGAAATTTGTGCAGCCAGCGTCGTTGACAACGCGCTGCACATCTCCTTAGAATTTTCTCCTACAGGGCTTCCTGTCGAACCTTGCGTGCGTCGATTTGGCCGATGACGTCCCGATCGCCGCGCAGAGTGCTCCGTTCGATCCCGGACCCACGCGATAGTTCATAGCCGCGGCATTTGGGCCATTCGTCACCTTCGTTTGGAGGGGCGGGTGGCTTTTTGCTTTTGCCGCCAAACAAATTGGCGACACATCCGTGTCGCCAAGCCGGAGGCGCATGCGGGGTGATGGGCAGTGCCTGCGCTTGCGTCGTGCCAAGTGCGGGGATGAGAAACGATGCCGACGACGGATCTTCACTATCTCGGGCTCATTGAGGTCGGGCAGCAAATCCAGGCCAGGAAACTCTCGCCGGTCGAGGTGACCAAGGCGATGCTCGGGCGGATCGAGCAGCTCGACGACCAGCTCAAGAGCTACGCCCATGTGATGGGCGACGCAGCGCTCGCCCAAGCCGCGGCAGCCGAAAAGGAGATCGCGTCCGGCAAGATCAAGGGGCCGCTGCACGGCGTGCCGATCGCAGTCAAGGATTTGTGCTGGGTCAAGGGCGCGCCGGCCGCGCACGGCATGACTATTCATCGCGACTTCCGTCCGAGTGAGGATGCCACTGTGGTCGCGCGGCTGAAGGATGCCGGCGCTGTCATCCTCGGCAAGCTACAGCAGACCGAGGGTGCCTATGCCGATCATCACCCGAAGATCGATCCGCCGAAGAATCCGTGGAATGCCGATCTGTGGTCCGGCGCATCGTCGAGCGGTTCCGGCGTCGCCACCGCGGCGGGGCTTTGCTTCGGTTCGCTTGGCACCGACACGGGCGGGTCGATCCGCTTTCCCTCAGCCGCCAACGGCATCACCGGGCTGAAGCCGACCTGGGGCCGCGTCAGCCGTTACGGCGCTTTCGAGCTCGCCGCAACTCTGGATCACATCGGTCCGATGGCGCGCAGCGCGGCCGATTGCGGCGCGATCCTCGCCGTGATCGCAGGCCAGGATCCGAAGGACACCACGTCCGTGCCGCTATCCGTGCCGGACTATCTCGCTGGTTTGTCCGGAGACTTGCGCGGCGTGACGATCGGGGTCGATCGGCGCTGGACCAGCGAGGGCACCGACGAGGCTGCCGGCAAGGTGCTCAGCGAAGGTCTGCGGGTTGCCGCTGATCTCGGCGCGAAGATCAAGGAGATTACGTTCCCAGATCCGAAGGCGGTCATCGAAGACTGGTTCCCGCTGTGCGGCATTGAAGTCGCCGTCGCGCACGAAGAAACCTATCCGGCGCGCAAGGAGGAATACGGTCCGGCGCTTGCCGGCCTGCTCGATCTCGGCCGGACGCAGTCCGGCATGGACTATCAGAAGATCGTGCTGCGGCGCGAGGCGTTTCGCGGCGCCGTGCGGCTGCTGTTCGAGACGGTCGATCTCATCGCGGTCCCGGCCCAGGCGTTCGCTGCGCCGACATTGGCCAAGATGGCGGCACTCGGTGAGGACCCGTCGCTGATCACGGGGCTGCTGCGCTTCACCTGTCCGTTCGACATGACCGGCAGCCCGACCGTGACGCTTCCCGGCGGCTTTGCGCCGAACGGCGGTCCGGTCGCCTTCCAGTTTGTCGGCCGTCATTTCGACGAGGCAAGTCTCGTCCGTGCGGGCGATGCCTTCCAGCGCGTCACCGACTGGCACAAGCGCCATCCCGCGATTTGAGTTGAGGAGCGTTCGCATGACCGAAGACTGGTTGAAGAGTTCCATCATGGCCAAGCGGGCCGTCGCCAAGGGCGCGACGGGCACGACCCATAGTTTGACGATCGAGCAACAGGGCAGCTTCCATTACGTCTATGGACCCTATGCCGAGCCGACCCTGTTGATCGATCCGGGCGGGGTGGTCGTCGTCGAGACCGAGGATGCCTTCGGCGGCGTGCTCACCAGCGAGACCGACAGCCCCACGGCGAAGCTGAACTTCCCCTACCTGAACCCGCAATGCGGGCCGATCGCGGTCAAGGGCGCCAGGAAGGGCGATTGCCTCGCCGTCTATATTCGCGACGTCGAGACCCGCGGCGCGCAGCCGGCCGGAACGACCTGCATCATTCCGGAGTTCGGCGGCCTGGTCGGAACGGCATCCACGGCGCTGCTCAATCCGCCGCTGCCGGAGCGCGTCAAGAAGCTGCATGTCGATCGCAACGGCGTGCGCTGGAACGACAAGATCACGCTGCCGTATGAGCCGTTCATCGGCACGATCGGCGTGTCGCCCGAGATCGAGGCGATCTCCTCGCTGCAGCCCGACTATCACGGCGGCAACATGGACCTGCCCGACGTCGCGCCTGGCTCGATCATCTATTTTCCGGTGCATACCGAAGGCGGGCTGCTCTATGTCGGCGACTGCCACGCCACGCAGGGCGACGGCGAGCTCTCGGGCGTCGCGCTCGAGCAGCGCGCCACCGTGACGCTGCAGATCGATCTGATCAAGAACTGGAGCTTCGCCTGGCCGCGGCTCGAGACGCGCGACTTCATCATGACGATCGGCAGCGCGCGGCCGCTCGAGGACGCGGCACGGATCGCCTATCGCGAGCTCGTGCGCTGGATGAGCGCGGACTACGGCTTCGACGAGATCGACGCCTACATGCTGCTCAGCCAGGCCGGCCGCATGCGGCTCGGCAACATGGTCGACCCCAAATACACGATGGGGGCGTCGATCCTGAAGAATTACCTCAAGGCGTGACTTCCACATCTTTCAACGACAAGGAACATCGCGATGAATTCGGGGCGTATAGTCGGAATGGCTTTGCTTGGTGCCGTGCTCGGGACGGCAGTCATTGGTGCTGCCCAGGCGGCCGACCCGCCATTGAAGGTCGGCTTGCTGGAGGACGTCTCCGGCGATCTGGCATTCATGGGCATGCCGAAGCTGCATGGATCGCAGCTCGCGGTCGAGGAGATCAACAAGAGCGGCGGCATTCTCGGCCGCCAGATCGAGCTGATTCACCTTGATCCCCAAGGTGACAATGCCCGCTATCAGGAGTTCGGTCGCCGCCTGCTCAACCGCGACAAGGTCGACGTGCTGATCGGCGGCATCACCTCTGCCTCGCGCGAGGCATTGCGTCCGATCGTCGATCGCACCACCACGCCGTACTTCTATACGAACCAGTATGAAGGCGGCGTCTGCGATGCCTCCATGGTCAGCATGGGTGCGGTGCCGGAGCAGCAGTTCTCGACGCTGATCCCCTGGATGGTCCAGAAGTTCGGCAAGAAGGTCTACGTCATCGCGGCAGACTATAATTTCGGCCAGATCTCCGCGGAGTGGAACCGCAAGATCATGAAGGACCTCGGCGGCGAGGTCGTGGGCGAGGAGTTCATCCCGCTCGGCGTATCGCAATTCGCGCAGACGATCCAGAACATCCAGAAGGCGAAGCCGGATTGGCTGCTGACGATCAATGTCGGTGCCGCGCAGGACTCGTTCTTCGAGCAGGCGGCCGCCGCCAACCTCAACTTGCCGATGGGGTCCTCGATCAAGGTCATGCTCGGCTTCGAGCACAAGCGGTTCAAGCCGCCGGCGCTCAACAACATGCATGCGACCGCCAACTGGTTCGAGGAGATCGACACGCCCGAAGCCAACGACTTCAAGAAGCGCTGGCACGCCAAGTTCCCCGACGAGCTCTACATCAACGACATGGGCTACAACGCCTATAACGCGCTCTACATGTACAAGGCGCTGGTCGAGAAGGCGAAGTCGACCAAGCTCGATGACATGCGCAAGGTGATTGCGACCGGTGATGCCTGCATCGACGCCCCCGAGGGCAAGGTCTGCATCGATCCGAAGAGCCAGCATACGTCGCACCGCATGCGCCTGATCTCGGTCGGGCCCAAGCACGAGGTGACCGTCGAGAAGGACTACGGGACGATCCAGCCTTACTGGCTCGGCGAGATCGGCTGCGACCTCACCAAGAAGAACGACAAGGACCAGTACACGCCGAGTCATCTTCCCAACAAATCGTGATGCAAGCGGGCACGAATCTTGCTCGTGTTTTGCATTACGGCCTTGAAGCGAACCGGCGCCGCAATGATGCGGCGCCGTGATCACGGAGAGTGGAATGTCGGCTGAACTCTTCTCGCTATTCTATCAATTCGCCGACGTCTTCGCGTTCCTGATCCTGTCGGCGGCGGGCCTTGCCATCGTGTTCGGCATGATGGGCGTGATCAACATGGCGCATGGCGAGTTCATCATGTGCGGGGCCTATGTGACGGTCGGGCTCGTGAATCTCGGCGTGCCGCTCCCGATCGCCCAGATCCTGGCCGCCCTGACCGCGGGCATCATCGGCATGATCGTCGAGTACCTCGTCGTGCGGCGCTTCTACAAGCGTCCGCTGGATTCCCTGCTTGCCACCTGGGGCCTCAGCCTGATCGTGACGCAGTCGATGCTGCTGATCGTAGGCTCCGCGGTGCGCGGCATAGGCACGCCGGAAGGAAGTTTTGCGATCGGCGGCTACACGTTCTCGACCTATCGCCTCGTGCTGTTCGGCT
Organism: Bradyrhizobium sp. B124; assembly: GCF_038967635.1. NCBI lineage: Bacteria > Pseudomonadati > Pseudomonadota > Alphaproteobacteria > Hyphomicrobiales > Nitrobacteraceae > Bradyrhizobium > Bradyrhizobium sp. B124. The sequence continues at coordinate 9,126,626 of NZ_CP152413.1, forward strand.
GTGCGGTGGCGGTGCTGGCCGGGCTCTACATCATCTTCATGAAGACGCGCTTTGGCGTGATCGCGCGCGCCACGATGCAGAATGCGGCAATGGCGAAGGCGCTCGGCGCGCGCACCGGCCGCATCTATTCCATCAGCTTCGGGATCGGCACGGCGCTTGCGGGACTCTGCGGTGCGCTCTACGCGCCGACCATGACGCTGATCCCGACCATGGGCGCGACTTTCGTGGTCGAGAGCTTTGTCACTGTCGTGATCGGCGGTGCCAATGTCCTGCTCGGAACCGCGCCGGCCGCGGTGTTCCTGGCGATGATCAGGATGGCGCTGAATGCCAGTTATGGCCAGATCATCGGGCAGATCGGCATGCTGTTTGCCGTGATCCTGATCATACGGGTGCTGCCTGAAGGGCTATCCAGCGTGCTGGTTCGTCGTGGGCGCTAGACGGGAATTTCTGATGTTGAAGCTGCTCGACGGTCCGCAGACGCTCGGACGCGGAAAGATCTTCTGGTCCTGCTTTGTTGCCGTGCTGGCGGGCGCGTTGATCTATCCGCTGTTCGCCGACTCCTATGATGTCGGCAACTTTGCCTACTTCCTGATCTGGATATTCATGGCGCTCGGCCTCTGCCTGATGTGGGGCTACGGCGGCATGCTGTCGTTCGGCCAGACCTTCTTCTTCGGCATCGCAGGCTACGGCTATGGCGTGCTCGCCATCAACATGGGCGGAGGAACGGCCACGATTGCAGCACTCGTGCTCTCCGTTGTCATCGCGATGATGGCGGCAGGGGTCCTCGGCTATTTCATGATCTGGGGTGGGATTAGCGGGATCTTCTTCGGCATCGTGACGCTGTCGGCAACGCTGGTGCTGGCCTTCTTCCTCGGGCAGACGGCAGGACCGGAATGGCATATCGGTCCGGCCCGGCTCAACGGCTTCAACGGCATGAAGGGAATGGATCCGCTCACGGTCGGGAGTTTCGATATCGAGGGATCGGCGCTCTATTACCTCATGATCGCACTGATCGTGATCGTCTACGTCGCGCTGCGCATGCTGGTGAACTCGAGCGTCGGCAACGTGATCGTGGCGACGCGGGAAAATCCGCAGCGCGCCGAGATGCTCGGCTACGACGTCCGCAAATATCAGCTCCTGACATTCGTGATCGGCAGCGGCCTCGCGGGCCTCAGCGGCGCGCTCTACACGTCCTGGGGGCAGTTCATCACGCCGTCCAGCATCGGCCTGCCGGCGGCGGCGATGCCGATCGTCTGGGTCGCATTCTCCGGACGCAATGATTTGACCGCGACCCTGGTCGGATCGTTCCTGCTGCTGTTCGGCTTCCAGACCATCACGGTCTACAGCCAGCAGGCAGCGCTGGTGCTGATGGGTGTCCTCCTGCTCGCCACCGTGATGCTGGCGCCGCAGGGCTTTGTCCTTGGCATCGGCAAGCTTGTTGTCGACTGGTGGACCAGGCGTCGGCGGCGCGACGAGGCCCCCGCGCTGGCGGATGCCGGCCGCCTGCAATCGGATGAGACCTGAACCATGGCGCTGGTCGATGTAAAAGGCGTCTCCAAGCGCTTCGGCGGATTGACCGCCGTCTCCGAGGTCGACCTGACGGTCAATGCCGGCGAAGTTCACTGTCTGATCGGGCCCAACGGGGCCGGGAAGAGCACGCTGTTCAAGCTGATCGTCGGCCTCTATCCACCGACCACCGGCAGCATCTTCTTCGACACCGTCGATATCACCGCGGAACGACCCTACGCGCGGGTGCAACGTGGCATGAGCATCAAGATGCAGGCGCCGAGCGTGTTCAAGGAATTGCCGGTGCGGCAGAACATCCAGATCGCGCTGCAGGAACGGCTTTCGGGCGCGGAATGCCGGGTTGAGGAGGAACGGCTGCTGGTGCTGCTCAATCTGGCTGATGATGGCGGCAAGCTCGCCGGTGCGCTGTCGCATGGCCAGCAGCAATGGCTGGAGATCGGGATGGCGCTGGCGTTGCAGCCGCAGCTTTTGCTGCTGGACGAGCCGACCGCCGGCATGTCGCCGGAAGAGACCTACAAGACCGGCGAACTGATCAAGTCGTTCAACGCCGAGGGCATGACGGTTCTGGTCGTCGAGCACGACATGGCGTTCGTGCGTCAGGTCGCCCAGCGCGTCACCGTTCTGCATCTTGGCAAGATCTTCGCGCGCGGCAGTCTCGAGGCCATTCTGGAGGACGAGAAGGTCGCGGAAATCTACTTGGGTAAGACCCATGCCCACTGATCGCATTCTGGACGTATCGGGACTTTGGGCGGGCTACGGCGCGACGCCGATCCTGCAGGGCGTCAGCATGCAGGTCTCGCGCGGCGAGATCGTCGGCGTGATCGGCCGCAATGGCGTCGGCAAATCGACCCTGATGCGCTGCCTGATCGGCCTGCTGCAGACCTGGCGCGGTACCATCACCTTCATGGATCAGGATGTCACGCAGCTCGAGGCCGATGCGCGGGCGCGCGCCGGCTTCGGCTACATCCCGCAGGGCCGCGACGTGTTTCCGCAAATGAGCGTCGAGGAGAACCTGCAGGTCGGCGAGCTGATCGGCGGGCCCGACGGAAAGAAGCTGCCGGAGCTGGTCTATACGTATTTTCCGCGCTTGAAGGAGCGCCGGCGGCAGATCGCAGGCACCATGTCGGGCGGCGAGCAGCAGCAGCTCGCGATCGGCCGCGCGCTGATCGGCAATCCGTCGCTGATGATCCTCGACGAGCCATCCGAGGGCATCCAGCCATCGATCGTGCAGCACATCTGCGAGGCGCTGCAATCGTTCCGCGCCGAGCTCGGCACCACGATCATCTTCGTCGAGCAGAACCTCGACACCATCCTGGCGATCGCCCAGCGCTGCTACATCATGGAAAAGGGCAAGATTACGCGATCGCTGGCCGGCGAGGAGGTCAACGCGGACAATGTTCGCGCGCAGCTGCTGCTTTGATCGGCTACGCCATGTGGTGAGGAAGTGCGGGTTCAACAATCGATAACAACGGAGGGAATGGATATGGATCTGGGACTCAAGGGCGCAAAGGTTCTCGTGACAGGCAGCACCAAGGGAATCGGCCGCGCGATCGCCGACACATTCGCGGCCGAGGGGGCCAATGTCGGCATCTGCGCGCGCAACCAGGCGGATGTCGACGCTGCGGTGACCGCGATCAAGGCCAAGGGCGTTGCGGCGTTCGGCGGTGCGGTCGACGTCTCGAATGGGCCGGCGCTGAAGGCCTGGGTCGCCGACATGGCGTCGAAGCTCGGCGGCATCGACGTTGTCGTCGCCAATGTCAGCGCGCTGTCGATCGGGCAGGACGAGGAGAGCTGGGAGAAGGAATTCTCCACCGACATGATGGGGACGGTGCGGCTCGTCAACGCCGCGATGCCGTATCTTGAGAAGAGCGCGGCGGCGGCGATCGTCACGATCTCCAGCGTATCGGGACGCGAGGTCGATTTCGCCAGCGGTCCTTACGGCACGTTCAAGGCCGCGATCATCCACTACACGCAGGGCTTGGCCTACCAGCTTGCGGCGAAGGGCATCCGGGCCAATTCGGTGTCGCCGGGGAATACCTATTTCGAGGGCGGCGTCTGGAACATCATCAAGGACGGCAATCCCGAACTGTACAAGACCGCGTTGGCGCTCAACCCGACCGGCCGGATGGGCACGCCGCAGGAGATGGCAAACGCCGCGGTGTTCCTGGCGAGCAAGGCGGCGAGCTTCATCACGGGGACCAACCTCGTCGTGGACGGCGCCTTGACGCGCGGTGTTCAGTTCTAGCCGGGGCGACAACGACATGTCAGCGGATCCATTGCATTACAAGTCGATCACCGAGATCTCCGGGCTCATTCGCCGCGGCGAGGCGAAGCCCTCGGAGATCACGGAGGCGATCCTCGGCCGGATCGCGAAACTCGACGGGCAGTTTCATGGCTATGCGCTCGTCCTTGCGGAGCGGGCCATGGCGCAGGCGAAGCAGCGCGATGTGGAGATTGCGAAGGGCATCTGGCGCGGCCCGCTGCATGGCGTTCCGATCGGGCTGAAGGACCTCTGCTACACGACGTTTGCGCCGACCGCAGGCGGCACGACGATCCATGCGAAGTTCGTGCCGTCCTTCAATGCCACGATCGTGGATCGGCTGGAATTCGCCGGCGCGATCACGCTCGGCAAGCTCAAGATGACGGAGGGCGCCTATACCAGCCATCATCCAGCGGTTCAGGCCCCGCTCAATCCGTGGAATGTGAACTACTGGGTCGGCTCGTCGTCGAGCGGGTCGGGCGTCGCGACATCGGCAGGGCTCTGCTACGGCTCGATCGGCAGCGACACTGGCGGCTCGATCAGGTTTCCATCGGCGACCTGCGGCTTGACCGGCATCAAGCCGACCTGGGGCCGCGTCAGCCGGCACGGCGTCTTCCCGCTGGCGGACTCGCTCGACCACGTCGGACCGATGTGCCGCAGCGCTGCCGACGCCGCGGCAATGCTCGGCGTCATCGCCGGCGCGGATGCCAACGATCCGACCGCCTTGCGCGCGCCGGTGCCGAACTATCTGGCCGGCGCAGGCGATGGCATCCGGGGCGTGCGGATCGGCGTCGATCGCAGATACACCCAGGAGGGGATCGATCGGCAGGTCGTCGCCGCTCTGGTGCAGGCCGAGCGCACGCTCGCCGATCTCGGCGCCGATATCCGCGAGGTGCATTTCCCGCCCTATCAGAAGCTCGTCAGCCAGTGGATTACGATGTGTTCGGTGGAAACGGCGGAGGCGCATCTGGATACGTACCCGTCGCGGAAGTCGGAATATGGACCGGACCTCGCGCAGCTGATCGAGCAGGGCAGGGCGACGAGCGGCGTCGACATTGCGGCGATCCATCACGAGCGCCTGAAGTTCGCAGGCAGCCTCGCTGCGATGTTCGAGGATATCGATCTCTTGCTGATCCCGACGATGCCGGTGCCGATCCCGACGCTGACGAAGATGAGCGAATACGGCGCCGACCCCAACGTCCTCCTGAACATCCTGCGCTTCACGGCGGTGTTCGACTTCTCGGGCAGCCCAACCATCACGCTGCCGATGGGCATGGCGTCGGACCAGATGCCGCTCAGCATGCAGCTGGTCGGCCCGCATCTGTCCGAAGACGTGCTGGTCCGCGCCGGCGCTGCGTTCCAATCGGTGACGGACTGGCATACGCGGCGGCCGCCGATCGAATGATGCTGCGTCAATGGCGGTCGCGCTTTATCAGGCCTTGCCGGCAAGCCGGGCCGCGATCGCGCGATAGCCGCGCATCCACATGTGATCGAGATCGAGGTCCATCGGCAGCGGCTGCGAGGAGACGCGCGCGATCACGGTCTCGTTGGCCGGGTCGATGTAGATCCATTGGCCATGGATGCCGACCGCGGCGAACGGGGGTTCGTTGCGATCAATCGTGTACCACTTGTTGCGGTAGTTGCCGTTCGGAAACACCTTGGTCAGGTCGCCACGCGACCAGGCCTCGGCATTGCCGTTCTGCCTGATGTCGTCGACCCACCAGCCAGGGACCACCTGCCGTCCGTTGCTGATGCCGTGGTTGCGCATCATCTCGCCGAAGCGGGCGAGATCGCGCAGTGTCGCGCAGATGCCGCCGGCGACGCGCGCCGCGCCGCGCGAGTCGACGGCGATGTAGGCATCGTGCTCGGCGCCCATCGGCTGCCACAGATAGTGCGCGAGGATCTTCGCGTAGGATATGCCGCAGGCGCGCTCATAGACCCAGCCGAGCACGTCGGTGTTGGTCGAGACGTAGTGGAAGATTTGCCCGTGCGGCGTACCGTTCGGCCGCAGGGTGCGCAGATAATCGCGTAGGTTGGTCGGCGGCACGGTCGGGTCGGGTGGCTGCCAGCCGGTCGAGCGCCGGTAGTTCATGACGTCGCCGTCGCGCGCCATATAGTCCTCGTCGAAGCGGATGCCGACGCTCATGTCGAGCAGGTGCCGCACCGTGCAGCTGCCGCCATAGACCGATCCCTCCATCTCCGGGATGTAGCGCGTCACCGGCGCGTCGGGATCGAGCTTGCCGCGATCCGCCAGGATCCCGCCGAGCGTTCCGGCGACCGACTTGCTGACCGAGAAAATCAGATGCGGAGTGTCCGGCGTCAGGCCGTGGGCATACCATTCGAAAGCGACCTGTCCGCGGTGCGACACGACGATGCCGTCGGTGTGGCTTGCGCGCAGGGCCTGGCCGACGCCGACCGTCTCACCGCGCGGGTCAGCGAAGCTGACGTCGTCGAGATAGCGCGGCGCAAAGGACAGCGGCGCCGGTGCCGAGGCGCGCGCGATGTTGGCGGTGGGCAGCAGTTCGCGGACATTGCGGAATGCCCACTCGCTGAAGGGATGCTGGCGCCAGTTGGCGAGCGTGACTTGTTCGTCGGCCGCCGACGGGAAGGCGGACATGATGCGACGCGAATTCATTGTTGATCCAATTATGATACCGGGGACGTGCAGAAGTTCCGTATCGGTCGCGCCGCTTGCAATCAACCAGATGGTGGAGGTCATGTCCGGGTTACTCCGGCGTAACCGTTTCCGGGATGTGCGCTTGGCCCGCAATTTGCTTGACTATGCCCCGCGTCTGTCTCAGCGTGCCGGCGATGCGACGCGCAGACGTTCGCCATCGGGAAACATCGGGAGGTAGGTCATGATCGCGCTTCTGGGCCGACCGGATCCGGCAACCACGCAGGCCATCCAGTTCGCGCGCGGGATTCTCGAAGGGTCGGCGACCGCGTTCTACGAGGTCGACGGCAATCTGACCCTCAACCGCTTCGTGCTCTCTAGCAACGTCCCGCCGAGTTTCCACGACCAGTATCTCGCCGGCATGAACCGGCTCGATCCGTTGCATCCGCGCTCCGCGAGCAACCGGCCGATTGCCCGGTTGAGCGTCGCGCTCAACCAATGCGCATCGCAAGAGGCGGCGACCTACCGTGCCTTCGCCGGGCAATGCGGCGTCGCCGACATGATCGAGTTCTTCTTCCGCCGCAACGACCGGATCGTGGCCGGAATGAGCGTGCTCTGGGCGCCGGGCTGCGCGATTCCCGACGGCAGCATGCACATTGCCGAGAAGATCCACGATTACCTCGAATTCAACCTGACCAGCCGCCTGTCGTCGAACGCCGATGAGCCGGCGCGCTACGGACTGACCTCGCGCGAGATGGAAGTGGTCGAACTGCTGTGCTGCGGCCGCACCAACCGCGAGATCGGCGAGTGCCTGAGCATCGGTCTTGCGACGGTGAAGACTCACCTGATCCATATCTTCGAGAAGCTCGGCGTCGAGACCCGCTCCGCCGTCGTCGCGCTGATGTCGCGGCCGCATTGAGGGCGTGAGCCGTCGATTGCGAGCACGGCTCTTGCCCCACCGTCGTCCCGGCGAAGGCCGGGACCCATACTCCGCAGCAGATGTTGTTGACGGGACTCGTTGTTCCAGCATTGCGCAACAATTTGCATTTGTGGTTATGGGTCCCGGCCTTCGCCGGGACGACAGCGAAAATGTTGCGCGGCCTGTGAGTCATACAACCGCATTCTCGCGACATGAATCGCCCGAGCTTTGCTCTTCATTCCGCCCTCTCTCTCGAAGAGGGCGCAGGGAAAGCCGGGTGCCGATCGCACCCATGGGCCCCGAGCAAAAGGTAGAAAGCTCGGGGGGTAGGACCACAGGTGTAACCGGAGACTCCGGCTTTCCCTGCGCGATGGGTTACGGCTTACTTCGTGCTCTCCCCGGCGAGACTGGGCTTGTTTGTCACCGTCTTCACAAGACGCGTGAGCGCTTTGTGAAAAGACACCTGCCGCTAGGGCGTCAGGACCACACGACTTCACCGTCCGCCTCATGCGCACTCGTCAGTTGCGCAATCAACGTCCACCGCATCTCACCGCAACACCCGTGACGATGCGCAGCGCCCCTCGATCGGGTGAGACGCGCAGACCATACACTGAGTTGCAGTTCCGATAAACCGAATTATTTTGATGGCGAGGGGTTGACACGTTTTGCTGAGTTGCCCGTCGGGTTAGTTTGTCGCATCCCGAATGGGGCGGGACCGTCGCTCCGTGGGCCGAAGCGGCGATCCCTGATCGCGCGATGTGCATGGTCGGGGTGTGGGGCTGACGTCGGCCAAACCGCACGACTGAGGACATAGTAAAATCGACAGTTGCGCGCGACAATTGCCATTCTGAACTAGCTCTGAGTAACAGATCTCGCGGTGAGCGGACTCAGCAGCGCAAAAGTAGTAGCGCGGCGCAGCAATTGCGGTTCCTGGTGGATGAAATTCGGGGGAGAGGCGTAACGTCATGGCTGGAGGCTGGCCGCTACAGTCTCCGAAGCCGCCGTGAGCCCCAGCTCACCCCCTGGGCTGGGGCTCGCCGGAGCGCACATTCGAAGCGCAGCGACGCGCACGCCGATCACAGGCGCGAGCTGATTTTCGTTGTCGCAGGCTTCGTCGCTGCCTTTGACTTTGCTCGCGTTTTCACGCCATGCCTGGAAGATGCCGCAATTCGCGTGTGTCGCTTGCCGATCAGCCTGGCGTGGCTCGATGCTGAACGATGAGCTACGTATTCCGGACCGTCGATTGGTCCGAGATGCGCTGGGTCTCCATTCAAATATGGACGTCCGACTCCGAACTGCTTTTCGTGTTCGTCGATCCATTTCCATAATCGCTTGGTCTCGATTACGCGCTCGTCCTTGCTCCCGCCGTTCATGCTGATGATGTCTGCGGCGAGCCCGTGACCATAGCCTCCTCGCGAACTGCCACCGTGATAGGACTTGTCATTCGCGGCCTTCAGCCCGCTCGCGATTGATTGTCGATAGTCATCTCGGAATCCGCTTGTGATCCCAGGTGCCAGTCCGGCCTGTTCTGCTGCATGGAGCAAATAAAACAGCTTTCCCTTGAAGGCTCGATCCATCCCTCCGATCACATAATCCATCAGAGGCATGCCGGCTTTATCTGCTGCTCTGGGGTCCTTCCATCCGAAGTCATTTTCGACCCGCTTGGGGATGCTGCGAGTGACGGTGATCTGTTTTCCCTTCCGCTTGATCGTTACGTCCGTTTTCTCGTAGACGACGATCCAGTCGGTCTTCGGCGCTCGCGTGTAAAGTACTCCAAGGAACCGGTCGATGCATGCCTCGGCAACAAAGCACTCGTCCAGGACCAAGACTGTATCGACATTGTCAGGAGCGGCCTTGAGCGGGTCGACAACGTTGGCCGTCTGAGATGCTTGCTCGGATTGCTTCTCGGTTTCCGTCGTAGGCAGAGCCTCGGGGCTCGCTCGGTCCGCACCTGGCGGCGCGCTCCGAGCATCGGCTTGAGCCGACGGTTCGGATGCTGTCACCTGTGGGCCCGACTCTTCCGTGGGCGACGCCGCGTGCACATCGCGAACGACGACACCGCATGACAGTGTGATCAGAGGCGCGGCAATGCGTAACCAACCAGCTCCGCAACCGAACTGATTTCGCCTGGTGCCATGAACCTCTTTGCGAGATGACATCCGCATTGGAAATCAAACATGGGCCAAATTGATCATGACAGCGTGCCATCGCGCTCTGAGCTTGGCAACCAGTTAACCACCGCAGAATTAGCCGGCGAACACGCAACTACGCAGATAGGCCAAAGCACTCTTCACGCACAGGTTTTGCGGCCTTGCCGTCGGATCAATTCGCCGCGTCCGGAAAGCGTCCGGCGAGACAAACCTCGCCTGTATTCACCGATCCACCGTTAGGTGGATTGCCGCTCGCCGCGCAGCCGGCCGAGACTCCGCCAGGGACCGGTGTCGTTTTCGACAATGTTGGCGAGCGGCTGCCGCTCACAGCATTTGAGGATCCGACATGCGTGATTTTATGGCCATCGGCCGCTCGGTGGCGGTTGCGGAGCGTGGCATGGCCGCAACCTCGCACCCGCAGGCGACGCTTGCCGCGGTCGAGATGTTGAAGGCCGGTGGCAACGCGGTCGATGCAGCCGTGGCCGCGGTGGCGGTGCAGGGCGTCGTCGAGCCGCAGATGACCGGGATCGGCGGCGACTGCTTTGCGCTGTATTCGCCCAAGGCCGGCGAGCCGATCGCGCTGAACGGCTCCGGCCGCACGCCCGCCGGCACCGATACTGAAAAATATGCCGGCAGCGGCGCGCGCGACATTCCGCCGACCGCGCCTGAGGCTGTGACCGTGCCCGGCGCCGTCGACGCGTGGTGCAGGCTGGTCGCCGATCACGGCAGCAGGTCGCTGGAGGAGATCTTCCGGCCGGCGATTGCGGCGGCCGAGCAGGGCTTTTGCGTGACACCGCGCGTTGCGGAAGACTGGCGCCGCTTCCGGGCGCGGATCGAGATCGACGCCAATGCCGCGGCGCAGTTCCTTCCCGGCGGCAAGGCGCCTGAGGTCGGCGACATCCGCACGCAGCCTGCGCTTGGCCGGACCCTGCGCCGCATCGCGCAGCACGGGCGCGAGGGGTTCTACGCAGGCGAGGCCGCCGACGAGATGGTCGGCATCTTGCGCGGGCTCGGCGGCGCCCACAGCACCGAGGATTTCGCAGCGCAGACCTCGGACTACGTGCAGCCGATCTCGGCACTCTACCATGACCACGACGTGATCGAGTGTCCGCCGAACGGGCAGGGCCTGGCGGCGCTGATGATCCTGCGGACACTTGCCGGCTTCGATGTCGGCGCGCTGGCGCAGGCCGATCGGATCCATCTGCTCGCCGAAGCGACCAAGGCCGCCTACCGCGCGCGCGACGCCTTCTTCTGCGATCCCGCCGCCGGCAAGGTCGATCCGACCGCATTCCTTGCCGACGATTATATCGGGAGGATCCGCAGCAAGATCGACATGAACCGCGCGTCCGCGCCCGCGGCCTGGGATGATATCGAGCATCGCGACACCGTCTATGTCACGGTGGTCGACCGCGACCTCAACGCCGTCTCGCTGATCAACTCGCTGTTCTATCCGTTCGGCAGCGGCATCTATGCGCCGAAGTCCGGCGTCCTGCTGCACAACCGCGGCTGGAGTTTTCGCGCCCGGCCCGGACATCTCAATTCGCTCGGGCCACGCAAGCGCCCGATGCACACCATCATTCCGGGCCTGCTGCGCAAGGACGGCAAGACCGTATTGTCGTTTGGCGTAATGGGCGGGCACTACCAGGCCGCCGGCCATGCCAATCTGCTGTCGAACGTCTTCGATCTGAAGATGGACATCCAGGCGGCCGCCGAGGCACCGCGCTCGTTTGCCTTCGACGGCGCGCTGTCGCTGGAGACGACGATATCGCCAGCGATCCGCGACGACCTTCGCGCCCGCGGCCACGATGCCCGCTTCTCCGAGGAGCCGATCGGCGGCTGCCAGGCGATCCGCATCGACCATGCGCGCGGCGTTCTGCTCGGCGCCTCCGACCATCGCAAGGACGGGCTGGCGCTGGGCTACTGAAGTGCGATGGGACCGCGTCGAATGATGGCCGCAACGGGACTGCGCTCCCTCGCCCCGTTCTTACGGGGTTAGGGTTGGGGTGAGGGGCTGTCTCCGCGTATCCGGCAATAGCTGCGTTTGCGGAGGCCCCCGCATCTACGATGCGTTCCGACCTCTTCCCGCAAGCGGGGCGAGGTGAAGTAGGCCGCGCCGCGCGATTTGAAATGAAGTCACCTGCTCTGGGTGCTGCGCCGGCCCGCATTGCAGCACGCGCCGGAGCATCCACCGGACGGTGGATTGTTCCAAATGCCGACATGTCGAACGTTTGGCCGATCTTGCCGGCGCCCTGCGCGGCTTCGCCGCTGTGCACCGCGAAAGGCTGATCGCTCCGGACTTTCCCAATCGAGAAGTTGATCCGTATGAACAGGACATTCGCCGACACGGTCTTCCGCAACGGCCGGATCTACACGTCGAACCGGCAGCTACCCTGGGCGGCATGCGCGGCGGTCAAGGCCGGCCGGTTCATCGCCGTCGGCGAGGAGCGCGACGTCGCGTCGCTCATCGGCGAGGGGACCAAGACCGTCGATCTCGGTGGACGAATGGCGATGCCGGGGATCGTCGATATCCACAATCACATCATGATGGGCGGGCAGGCCGATCTCTACGAGCTGCGCTTCTCGAACGCGGACAGCGTTCCACGGATCGCCGAGACCTTGCACAAGGCTGCCTCAGTGGCTGCGCCCGGCGCCTGGATCGTCGGCGGGCAGTTCGGCAACAATCTCCTGAACGAGATGAACACCGCGGAGTCCTGCGCACTGCTCGATGCGGCGTGCCTCGGACATCCGGTCGTGCTGCGCGACGACACCTATCACAATCGCTGGGCGAGCTCGGGGGCGCTGCGGCTGGCCGGCGTGCAGGCCGATACCCCCGATCCGACCGACGGCGAGATCGGTCGCGACCTCAAGAGCGGGACGCTGACCGGGATCATGATCGAGGCCGCCTCCGGCCTGGTCGAGCGGGCACTCGCGGCCTCCGGTCACTACACGGCCGAGATGGACCGTGCGGCGGTGGCGCGTTCGATCTCGGTGCTGAACGCCTACGGCGTCACCGCCTTCATCGACGCCGCCAGCATGCAGCCGATCATGGCGGCGCTGAAGGGGCTCGACGACCGCGGCGAGCTGACCGCCTGGGCGGTCTGCGCGATGCCGGTGGTCGAGCCGGGCTTCATGTTCGGCAAGGCCGGCGAGGAGCTGTTTGCGCTGCGCGAGCAGTATCGCGGCGCGCATGTGAAGCCGGACTATGTGAAGGTGTTCCTTGACGGCGTGCCGGGTGCCAAGACCGCGGCGTTCCACGAGCCATATGCGGCCGACCCCGTGCGCGGCTGCTGCTTCCGCGGATCGACCATGCTGACCGTGCCCGACCTGATCCGTTGGCTCGGGCGCTGCGAGAAGCTCGGCCTTGCCGCGAAGATCCATTGCGCGGGCGATGCCGCGGTGACGCAGGCACTCGACGCGATCGATGTCGTGCGCAGCTTCAACGGCCCAACCCACCTGGTCCATCAGATCGCGCATGCGAGCTACATCGCGCCCGACGACATCAAGCGCTTCGCCGAACTCGGGGTCGCGGCGGATCTGTCGCCGATCATCTGGTATCCGACCGTCTTCCTCGAGGCGCACAAGGCCGCGATGGGCGAGGAGCGCGCGCAACGCTTCTGGCCGAACAAGGACCTGAAAGAAGCCGGCGCACTGATGGCCGGCGGCTCGGACTGGCCGGTGATCCCGATCCCCGATCCCTGGCAGGGCATCGAAGGCATGGTGACCCGGCAGAATCCCACCGGGGATTTTCCCGGCAAGTCGTTGTGGGCCGAGCAGGCGCTCGATCTCGCCACCGTGATCGACATCTACACCATCGACGCTGCGCGCGCGGCCGGCCTCGGCCGGTCGATCGGCTCGATCGAAGTGGGTAAATCGGCCGATCTGATCGTGCTCGACCAGATGATCTTCGACATCCCGTCGGACCAGCTTGCCGACACGCGGGTCGAGATGACCTTCTTCGAAGGCCGCAAGGTTTACGAGCGGGGCGCGTGATGGGCACGGCGGATCAGATCCCGGTCACGGTGCTCACCGGCTTCCTCGGCAGCGGCAAGACCACGGTGCTGAACCATCTGCTGCGCCAGCCCGAGCTCAATGGCGTCGTCGCCATCATCAACGAGTTCGGCGAGGTGGCGCTGGATCATCTGCTGGTCGAGAGCAGCGAGGATCGTCTCGCGCTGCTCGACAATGGCTGCATCTGCTGCTCGGTGCGCGAGGATCTGATCGAGACGCTGGCCGATCTCGCCGCCCGCCGCGCCACTGGGGCGATCCCGCCGTTCCACCGCGTGCTGGTCGAGACCACGGGTCTCGCCGATCCCGTGCCGGTGCTGCACACGCTGATGACGGCGCCCGATGTCCTCAGTCGTTACCGGATCGACGGTGTGGTCGCGACCGTCGATGCCGTCAACGGCGCACATACCCTCGAGGCGCATGACGAGGCCGTCAGGCAGATCGCGGTCGCCGACCGGCTGCTGGTGACCAAGACCGACCTGGCTAGCGAAGATGTACTCGCGCGGCTCGCTGCGCGGCTCGCTGCGATCAATCCGGTCGCGACGCGCTCACATGTGCGGAACGGGATGGTCGATCCGGCGAAGGTTCTCGATGCCGGACTGTTCGATCCAGCGGCCCGCTCCGCCGATGTGGTGCGCTGGTTCGATCTGGCGGCGCAGGCGGCGAATGCGCCGCACGACCATGCGGATCACGATTGCGACGGCGAGGCGTGTGGTCATCACAGCCACCATGCGCATGACACTGATGTATCATCCTACAGCCTGATCATCGACGAGCCGATCCAGCGCGACGCCTTTGCGCGCTGGCTCGATTATGTCGCAGCGCTCAAGGGCGAGGACCTGCTGCGCTTCAAGGCGATCGTGCATGTCGCCGAACAGCCCGATGCGCCGGTCGTGGTGCATGGCGTGCAGCACGTGTTCCATCCGCCGATCGCGTTGCAGGGCTGGCCGTCGGCGGACCGGCGCTCGCGGCTCGTCTTCATCGTGCGCGGCATCCCGCGCCAGATCATCGAGAACACCCTGTGCAAGTTCGCAGCAGTGAGCCGTGCGGCGATCCTACGATCGGCGGCCTAGAGCATGATCCGGAAAAGTGTGAAGCGGTTTTCCGAAATGATCATGCTCAACGACGAAAGAATTTAGATCAGACAATTGTTGAGGGGAGAGGGACATGACTGAGAATTCAAAGACGACATCATCCGCCGGCCGGCTCGACCGGCGCACGCTGCTGAAGGCGGCCGGTGCCACCGGTCTCGCATCGGCGATGAACGTGCCGCTGGTCAATGTCGCGCGGGCGGCCGGCAACACCATCAAGATCGGCTGGGTCGGATGCCTCTCCGGCGTCCGCGCGCAGTTCGCCGAGCCCGATCCCTGGATCCACGAGCGCATCAAGGCGCGGCTGAAGGACGGCCTGAAGATCGGCGGCAAGACCTATCAGGTCGAGCTCGTGTTCAAGGACAATCAATCCGACCCGAACCGTTCGTCGGTGATCGCGAGCGAGCTGGTGCTGCGCGAGAAATGCGACCTGATCCTGATCGAGGACGGCGACGCGCAGCCTCCGGTGCAGGAGCTCGCCGACGCCCGCGGCATTCCCACGATCTCGACCCAGGTGCCGTGGCAGGGCTGGATGTTCCCGCGCAAGTCGACGCCGGACAAGGGCTTCCCCTACAGCTACCATTTCTTCTGGGGCGCCGACGACGTCGCCAGGAACTTCCTCGGCATGTGGCAGTCGGTCGAGACCAACAAGAAGGTCGGCACACTTTATATCGACAACCCGCCGGGCCAGGCGTTCTCCGATCCGAAGCTCGGGCTGCCGGCCGGCATCTCGGGCGCCGGCTATCAGGAATTCTCGGCCGGCAAGTTCCAGATCGCGACCGACGACTTCACCAACCAGATCGCCGCGTTCAAGAACAACGGCGTCGACATCGTCTCCGGCTTCACCTTCAGCAATCACTGGGTGACGCTGTGGAACCAGGCGGCGCAGGCCGGCTTCAAGCCGCAGATTTGCACCGTGGCGGCGGCCTTCCTGTTCCCGGCCGCGGTGAATGCGCTCGGCGATCGCGGCGACGGCATGTCGACCGAGGTGTGGTGGACGCCGGCCTATCCGTTCAAGTCCTCGCTGACCGGACAGAGCGCCGCCGAACTCGCCGCGGAGTGGGAGAAGACCACCGGCAAGCAATGGACCCAGCCGATCGGCTATGCTCACGCGCTGTGGGAGGTCGGGCTCGCCGCGCTGCAGAACAGCGATCCCAAGGACAAGAACTCGCTGCGCGATGCGATCGCCGGCCTCGACATGGAGACGGTGGTCGGCCGCGTGAAGTTCAAGGACAGCCCGATCAAGAACGTCGCGGTGACCTCGCTGTCGGGCGGGCAATGGCGCAAGACCAAGGGCGGCAAGTCGAAATACGAACTCCTGATCGTGCACAACGGGACGGCGCCGTTCATCCCGAAGCAGGCCGATCTCCAGCTGCTCTCCAAGCTGGCTTGAGATGGTACCGCTTCTGCGCGTCAGCGGGCTGTCGAAGCGTTTCGGCGAGATCGTGGTCGCCGACAACGTCAACTTCGAGCTGGCGCGCGGCGAATGCCTCGGCGTGATCGGCCCGAACGGCGCCGGCAAGAGCTCGCTGTTGAACCTGATCGTCGGCCTGCTCACGGCCGACGGTGGCTCGATCATGCTCGACGACAAGGAGATATCGGGCCTGCCGCGGCATCGCCGGGCGCGGATGGGGCTCGGGCGCGCGTTCCAGATCCCGCAGCCGTTCCCGCATCTGTCAGTCTACGAGAACGCGCTGGTCGCCGCGTCCTACGGCGCGGGGCTCTATGGCGAGGCGGCGTCCGATTGGACGATGGAGGTGTTGCAGCGCACCGGGCTCGACGCCAAGGCGGACAAGCTCGCGGGCGCCTTGCCGCTGATCGATCGCAAGCGGCTGGAATTCGCCAAGGCGCTGGCCTCGAAGCCCAAACTGATCCTGCTCGACGAGATCGCCGCCGGGCTGACCGAGCCCGAGGTCGAGCGCCTCGTTGCCATCATCAAGTCGGTGAAGGCAGATCACGCCATGATCTGGATCGAGCACATTCCGCACGCCTTGCGCGCCGTCTCGGATCGCATCCTGGTGCTCGATTTCGGCCGCAAGGTGCTGGAAGGGCCGCCGGCCGAGGTGATGGACAGCGCTGTGGTGCGCGAGATCTACATGGGATTGAAGGCCGATGGCGTTGCTTGATGTGAACGGCCTGCAGATCTTCTACGGCGATCTCCAGGCCGTATTCGACATGAACTTCACGGTCGCGGACGGCGAGGCGGTGGCGCTGGTCGGCGCCAACGGCGCCGGCAAGTCCACGTTTCTGAAGGCGCTGGTCGGGCTCAACGAGGAGCGGCGCGGGGCGGTGCATTTCGACGGCATCGACATCTCGCAGATGCCGGCCGAGCAGGTGTCGCGGCTCGGGCTCATCATGGTGCCCGAGGGGCGCTTGCTGTTCGATTCACTGACCATCGAGGAAAACCTGCTGATGGGCAGCGTCAACCGTCGCAAGGGCAGCTGGACGCTGCGGCGGGTGTTCGACCTGTTCCCGATCCTGGAAGAGCGACGGCGGATGTTTCCGGGCCAGCTCTCCGGCGGCCAGCAGCAGATGGCGGCGATCGGCCGCGCACTGATGTCGAACCCGCGGCTGTTGCTGTGCGACGAGATCTCGCTCGGGCTCGCGCCCGTCGTGGTCGAGCAGATCTATCGCTCCTTTGCCGACATTCGCCGCGAGGGCACCGCCGTCGTGCTGGTCGAGCAGGACGTCAAGCGCGCGCTCGCAACCTCCGAACGAATCTACTGTCTGTTGAAGGGGCGGGTGTCGCTGACCGGCCCGGCGCAAGGGTTGCAGCCGGAGCAGTTGACACACGCCTATTTCGGTAACTAGCCAGGATTGGCACGATATGATCTGGGTTGAGACATTGATCAACGGGGCCCTGCTGGGCGGGCTCTATGGCCTGCTCGGCATCGGGCTCGCTCTGGTGTTCGGCGTGATGCGCGTCGTCAACATCGCACACGGCGAATTCATGGTGCTGAGCGCGTTCTGCGCCGTGCTGCTTTCCAACCTGTTTCCGCAGGTCTCGCCGCTCTTGATGCTGATCCCGGTGATCGCGCTGTCGTTTGCGGTCGGCTGGCTCTATCAGGCGGCTATCGTCAACCGGGTCGTGACGTCGCCCGATCCGCTCTCGCCATTGCTGCTCACCTTCGGCGTCTCCGTGATCCTGCGTAACGTCATGGTCGAGATATTCGGTGCCGACGTGCGCAGCCTCCAGGTCGGCGAGCTGTCGCGTGCCAGCCTCGAGATCGCCGGCCTCAACATCGGCATCATGCCGCTGCTCACGCTGGTGCTGGCCGCACTGCTGTTCATGGCGCTGCAGCTCGTGCTGCGCCATACCGAGTTCGGCCGGATCGTGCGCGCCACCGCCGACCGCCGCGACATCGTCCGGCTGTCCGGGGTCAAGCCGGATCGGGTCTACAACTATGTCATGGGCCTGTCGCTCGCGCTCGGCGCGATCGGCGGCGTGCTGCTCGCGGTGCGGTCGAGCTTCACGCCGTTCTCGGGCGCCGAGCGGCTGCTGATCGCCTTCGAGGTCGTGGTGCTCGGCGGGCTCGGCTCGTTCTGGGGCGCGCTGCTCGGGGGCATCGCGCTCGGCATGGCGCAATTGATCGGGTTGAAGATCGATCCGAACGCGGGGCTGCTCTACGCGCACCTCCTATTCTTCATCATGCTGTTGATCCGCCCGTCGGGTCTCGTGTCGAGCAGGGTATGACGCAGATGCCGACACGGACAATTCTTATGGCCTGCGCCATCGTGCTGGTCGCGATCATCGCCGGCGCACCCTTCGTGCTGAATGAGGGCATCCTGCGGCTCGCGACCGAATGCCTGCTGCTGCTCACGATGGCGCAGATGTGGAACCTGCTGGCGGGCTACGCCGGGCTGGTGTCGCTCGGCCATCAGGTCTTCATCGCCTTCGGCGCCTATGCGCTGTTCCTGACGTCCGGCTGGCTCGAGGTGACCCCGATCTGGGTGCTGCCGGTGGCGCCGCTGGTGGCCGCGGCCGTCGCGGCGATCATCGCCTTTCCGCTGTTTCGTTTGCGCGACGCCTATTTCTCGATCGCGATGTGGGTGTTCGCCGAGATCATCGGCGCCTTCACGATGAAATCGCAGGCCGTCGGCGGCACCTCGGGCGTGCCGCTCGCCACCAGCAAGCTGATCGATTTCGACTGGTTCGAGCCGACCATGTTCTGGCTCGCGGGCGGCCTGACGCTGATCACGATCGCGGCGCTGTACAAGATGATGACCTCAAGCTTCGGGCTCGGGTTGATGAGCGTGCGCGACAATGATCTCGCCGCGATGAGCGTCGGTGTCGACGTACGCCATAATCGTTTCATCGCCTTCGTGCTCTCCGCGGCGGGATGCGGGCTTGCGGGTGCGTTGAGCTTCATGGGCAATCTGTTCATCGCGCCGCTGGCGGCCTTCGACGTCAACTGGTCCGTCTACATGATGTTCATCGTGATCATCGGCGGTATCGGAACGCTGGAGGGCCCGATTCTCGGCGTCACCATCTTCTTCGGCCTGCGCGAGCTGATGACCGGGCCGCTCGGACTATCCGGCGGCTGGTATCTGGTCGGGCTCGGCATCATTGCGGTCGTTGTGATGATTGTGGCGCCGCGCGGCATCTGGCCGGCCTTGCGCGATCGGCTCGGCGTGCGGCTGCTCGACGTCCACCGTGCCGCGCCACGGCCGGCCGCGGCCACCATCCTGCCGGGCGCGTCGGAACGGGTTACCGGATGAGGCGGGCCTTCACGCCGTCATCATTGCTTGTATTCTGACAGTTCTGGTTTTGAGTGGAGGGCGTGATGGCTCTGGTATTCCGGGGATGCGGATCGGCATTGGCCGGCCTGGTTGCGATGACGATGGCGGCGCTGCTGCCGGCGCAGGCCGAGCGCAGGATGTGGCCGCAGGCGGCCGCCACGCACCCGATGGATGGGCTGACAACGGACGAAATCCGTTCGGTCTCCGAAATCCTCCGCGGCGCCGGCAAGCTCGACGATGCGGCGCGGGTCGTCTCCATGACGGTCGACGAGGATCCCAAGGACGAGGTGCGGGCGTGGAAGCCCGGACAACCCTTCGCGCGGCGGGCGAATGCGACGCTGCTGAGCGGCGGACATCTCTACGAGGCGCATATCGATCTCGCCGCGCGCAGCCTGCTTGGCTGGGATGAGATCAGGGATCATGAGGCCGCGCTAACCATCGACGAGCTGATGTCGGCTGGTGATCTGCCGAAGCAGGACCCGCGCTGGATCGCCGCGATGGCCAAGCGCGGTATCACCGACTTCCGCAACGTCATGTGCCTGCCGCTGACGGTGGGGCCGGTGAGCGACCCGGCCCTGAAGGGCCGCCGCCTGCTCAACGTGCCCTGCGTCGACACGACCGGCGCCGCCAACAATCTCTGGGGCAAGCCGATCGAGAACCTGGTCGCCCAGGTCGATCTCAAGAGCAGGACGGTGCTGTCGGTGACCGATCTCGGCGTGCTGCCGCCGCCGGCGCAGACGCCCTCGCATGCCTACGCCGACTCAGGAAAATACCGCAAGCCGCCGAAGCCGATCGAGATCACCGCGCCCGAGGGCAGCAATGTGAAGGTGGAGGGCGGCCAGGTCCACTGGGACAATTGGTCGTTCCATGTCCGTCTCGAGCCGCGCGTCGGCGCGGTGCTGTCGTTGATCCGCTACGACGACCACGGCACGTTCCGCGACATCGCCTATCAGATTTCGGCGAGCGAGATGTTCGTGCCCTATATGGATCCGGCGCCGACCTGGTCGTTCCGCGCCTATATGGATATCGGCGAATACGGTTTTGGCGTGCTCTCCAGCGAATTGCAGCGCGGCATCGATTGCCCCGAAGGCGCGCATTTCCTCGATCTGACGATCTCGGACACCAAGGGCATGCCGGTCGTCTCCAAGGGCGCGGTCTGCATCTTCGAGCGCCCGACCGGCGATCCGATCTGGCGCCACAGCGAGCTCATCAACAACACCGCCGAGGTGCGGCCGAACAATGAGCTGGTGGTGCGGATGGCGCCGGTGGTCGGCAATTACGACTATCTGGTGGACTACGTGTTCGACCGCGCCGGCAACATCGACGTGCGGCTCGGCGCCTACGGCATCGATGCGACCAAGGGCGTGGCGAGCCGGACCTTGAGCGACCCGACGGCAAAGCAGGATACGGCCTACGGGACGCTGGTCGACGAGCGGCTGCTGGCCGTCAATCACGATCACTACATGACGTTCCGGATCGACATGGACGTCGACGGTACCTCGAACCGGCTGGTCGAGGATCGCTTCAGCGTCCGCCGGCTGGATGAGGGCCAGCGCAAGAGCCTCTGGCAGGTCGACACCAGGCCGGTCGCGAACGAAGGGCCGATCACGACGCCGCTGAGCGCGGCGCAGTTCAGGATCGAAAGTACCGGCAAGACCAACAGCCGCGGCTATCGCACCAGCTATCAGCTGACGCCCGGACATTCCGACGTCTCGTTGCTCGCCAAGGACGATCCGATCCAGCTCCGCGCCGGCTTCAGCGCCTACACGCTGTGGACCTCGGCCTACGCCAAGGACGAGAGATATGCCGCAGGCATGTACCCGAACGAGAATCCTGAGGTCGATGGCTTGCCGAAATGGACCGCCGCGAAACGGCCGATCGAGGATCGCGACCTCGTGCTGTGGTACACGGTCGGCTTCCGC
Organism: Bradyrhizobium sp. B124; assembly: GCF_038967635.1. NCBI lineage: Bacteria > Pseudomonadati > Pseudomonadota > Alphaproteobacteria > Hyphomicrobiales > Nitrobacteraceae > Bradyrhizobium > Bradyrhizobium sp. B124. Next base: position 9,147,854 of record NZ_CP152413.1, read on the forward strand.
CACGTACCGCGCGCCGAGGATTGGCCGGTCATGCCCGGCCTTTGGCATGGCTTCCGGCTCCGTCCGTTCAACTTCTTCGATCGCAATCCCGCGCTCGACGTGCCGCCGATGGTGAATGCCAGGGACACTAAATGAGTGGTGGCGTGCATCGCACGGGAGCAGTTGTCGGCGCGCTGCTGGCGTTGTTGGCGGCGCAGCCGGTCGCGTGGGGTGCGGCGGCCGAAAGCGGGGCCGACGATGCGTCCTTGCTCTATCTGAGCAGCGGCGACTGGCAGCGCCAATCCGCGCCGCGCAAGGTCGCACTCGCGGCCGACTTCATGCGGATCTTCTGCACCGACCAGAGAATGTCGGCGGCATCGCTCGCCGATTGCCTCGACCGCGACAAGGGGGATGGCACGCTGTTCGAGCGCGCCATGGCCTGTGTCAGTGCGCTGTCAGCCGGCCGCTGAGAGGCCGGCGTCGATCCCTTCGGCGATCGCCTTCACATCCAATGCGGTGAGGATCAGGGGCGGGGACAGAATGAGGTTGTTGCCCGAGACGCGCAGCATCACGCCGGCCTCGTAGGCGGCATCGGCCACCTTCGCCATGGTCTTCTTGTCGGCGGGCTTCTTGCTGTCGCGATCGGCGACGAGCTCGAGCGCGGCCATCAGGCCCTTACCCCTGACGTCGCCGACCAGCGGATGCTTCGCCTCGAGCGCGGCCAGCGCCTGCGCAAGGTCCTTGCCGCGCGCGGCGGCATTCTCGTCGAGCTTAAGGCGGCGGGTCTCGGCGAGCGCCGCAATACCAGCGGCGCAGCCGACCGGATGGCCCGAATACGTGTAGCCATGGCCGATCGAACCGAACGTGGTCGTGTCAGTCTCGAAGGTTTCCGCGACCTGCTCGCCGATCAGCGTCGCGCCGAGCGGGAAATAGCCCGAGGTGATCGCCTTGGCCATCGTCATCATGTCAGGCTTCACGCCCCACAGACGCGAACCCGACCACGCACCGGTGCGTCCGAAACCGGTGACCACCTCGTCCGCGATCATCAGGATGCCGTGGCGGTCGCAGATCTCGCGCGCCAGCTTCATGAAGCTGTCCGGCGGCACGATCACGCCGCCGGCCCCTAACACCGGCTCCATGATGAAGGCCGCGATGGTATCGGCGCCCTGGAACGAGATCTCCTCCTCCATCGCCGCCGCGCAAAGCTGGGCGAGTTTGGCGGGATCGGTCTCGTTGAAGGGATTGCGATAGGTCGACGGCGCCGGGATATGGAATACGCCGGGCAGCATCGGCTCATAGTTGCGGCGGAAATTGGCGTTGCCGTTGACCGACGCGCCGCCGAAATGGGTGCCGTGATAGCCCTTCTTCAGTGCCAGGAACTTGGTGCGGTCGGCCTGGCTCTTGATCTTCCAGTATTGCCGCGCAAGCCGCAGCGCGGTCTCGACCGAGTCCGATCCGCCCGACGTGAAGAAGGCGCGAACCATGCCTTCCGGCTTGAACCATTCGGTGAGCTCGTAGGCGAGCTCGATCGAGGGACCGCTCGAGGTGCCGCGGAAGCCGGAATAATACGGCAGCGCGCTGAGCTGGTCTGCGATCGCCTGCTTGATCGGATCGCAGCTGTAGCCGAGGTTGACGTTCCACAGGCCGCCGACCGCATCGATCACGGTGTTGCCGTCGATGTCGGTGACGTGGACGCCTTCGCCCTTCATCACGATCCGCGGCGGCTGCGCCCGCATCTCGGCAGGATGGGCCATCGGGTGCCAGATCGGCTTGGCGTTGTTCTCAACCAGGAAGTTTCTGTCGCGCATGATCGCTCTCTGTCCCGCTGGAGCCTTTCCGTTCTTGATGGAATCGGAACGAGGCTCCAGATTCTAGTTTTGACGCGTTTTCTTCATGCGAACCGGTACCCACTTCGCTCGAAAACGCTTTAGTCGAATTGCAACCCGAAATGCCGCAGCGCCTCGCTGTAGGACGCCGCTGGGCTGCGCACGTCAAACAGCACCGTGCGCATGTTGCACGCGGCGGCGCCCACGATGTTGCGACGCTGGTCGTCGACGAAGACGCAATCTTCTGCTTCCAGCGCCAGTTCGTCCAGCACGCTTTGATAGGCGCGAGGATCGGGTTTCAGGATCCCGGTATGGGTCGCGTCGACGATGGTGTCGAAGCGCTTGAGGATGGAGAGGCGGGTGCGGAACTCCGCACCATAGAACAAGTCGAGCTCGTTTGAGAGGATCGCAAGCCGGAACCCGGCGTCGGCGGCGAGAGCGATCGCGCGCACCGCCTCGGGGCGGATCACGGTGTCGGGATCGGCGCCGCGCGCGCGCTTCACGAAGGTTTTCATGTCGCGCCAGTCCTCGCCGACCATGCGTCCGACCTCGCGGCTGCGGGTCAGCCAGTAGTCGCGTTCGGAAATCTCGCCGCGCTGCATTGCAGCCCAAAGCGGATCGCTATCGGGAACGAATGGTCCGAGCCATTTCAGCGTGCACGGTGCGAGCCCGAGCGCGCGCTCGGTCAGGTCATGGGTCTCGAACAGGGTCTTCGAGATGACGCCGCCGAAGTCGAGCACCAGCGCCTGGGCGAGCGGCCTCGTCATGCGGCAGCCGTCGCGCGGCCGGGGCGGACAATACCGGCTGCGACCCACCGGTCGAAGATGCCGAGCACGGTTTCATTGAACGCCGCGCTGTTGATGTGATCCTTGATCTCGTGCAACTCGACCGGCGGCCGGACCGCCGACCGCATCGCGTCGACGAAGGCGGCGAGGGCGTCGGGGTCGTGCAAAGCCTCGCCTTCGCGGTCCCATTGCTGGATACCGCCGGCGGGCAGCACGAAGGCGACGGGCGCGCTGGCGCCGGCCAGCTTCTCCGCAATCGCGTGGGCGATCCGGCGGCGATCGGCGGCTCCCGATGTCGCCGATGCGAGCAGCCGGTTGTGTGCGTGGAACGGCCGATCCGATAGCTCGTTCGGAATCCCAAGCCACGCCGGGAAGTCGACCATGTCGACCGCGCCGGGGGCGACGATCTGCGGAATGCCGGCTCTGCCCGCGTTCTCCAGCCGGTCGGCGCCTGAATTGACCACCGAGCCGGTGAGCTGATTGGCGACCTCCTGCAGGCTGAGGTCCAGCACCGCGGCAAAGCCGCCCTGGGCTGCAATCGACTCCATGGCACGGCCTCCCATGCCGGTGGTGTGGAAGACGACCACCTCGTAGCCGCGCTGCTCGAGCTGCGGCTTGAGCTCCACCATGTAGCGCAGGCAGCTCTTGCCGAGCGAGGTGATCGCAACGACCGGCCGGTCCTGGCTCGGCTTGATCGCGCTCTTCGCGGCGCCGACGATCGCGCCGCAGGCCTGCGACAGCACGGCGGTGCAGGTGCCGTTGAGCCCATAGAGGCCGCCGGCCCACAGGATCATCATCAGATCGGCAGCGACGCGCTCGGGCGGGATCAGATGCGAGAAGGCGACGGTCGAGACGATCAACTTCGGCAGGCCGAGCGGCAGCGCCTGCGCGACGTCGAGCGCGAGGTCGGTTCCCATCGTGCCGCCGATCGCGATCACGCCGTCGATAGCATCGCGCGCCGCAAGCTCGCGCGCCAGATTTGCAGCGCCAACGGCCATGAGGGACATCGCGGAGTTTTCGTCGCCGCTCGATGCAATCGCCGCGATCGTGGTCTGCGCAGCGGAGGCCACCGCGTGCTTGTCATGTGCGGGTTGATACGGCGGATCGCCGAGCACGCTGATGTCCATCATGATCGTGCTGCCGCCGGCGCGCGCGATGCACGCGCTCATGAACAGCAGTTCGTCGGCCTTGGTGTCTCCAGTGCCGATCAGAAGAATACGGGGCTGCGTGATCTCGGGCATGACCTTCGGCTCGCCGGCGGCGTGAGGGATGTGGACAAGGTGGTTTGCACCCAGCGGGCAGGGCGTTCGGCCATCGTGCGATCACGCTATGAGGGCGCTGGCCGCGGCGACATCCACCTATCGGTTGATTGCTGCCAAAGCCTTGATTTGGCGAGGATTGCGCCATGCCAGCGGTCTCCGGTCGGGAGCCGCTTTTGTCACCGTCACAATGATCCCGCATGCAGCAAGCCCAGATCGATCTGTTACGCTCGGCCGCCATTCCGGCCCAGCAGCTCTTCATCGGCGGCCGGCCGGCGCAGACGGTTGGCGGGGCACGGCTCGATGTGGTGTCGCCGATCGACGGCCGGGTGCTGACGACCATTGCAGACGGCGATGCGGCCGATGTCGACCTTGCGGTGAAGCGGGCGCGGCAGGCCTTCGAGCAGGGAAGCTGGTCGCGCGCGGCACCTGCGCAGCGCAAGAAAGTGCTGCTGCGGTTCGCCGATCTGATCGAGCAGCACGCGCTCGAGATCGCGGTGCTCGGTGTGCGCGACAACGGCACCGAGATCGGCATGGCCTACAAGGCCGAACCGCTGTCGGCGGCCGGCACCGTCAGGTACTACGCCGAGGCGATCGACAAGGTGTATGGCGAGATCGCGCCGACCTCAGGTGACGTGCTCGGGCTCGTGCATCGCGAACCGCTCGGCGTCGTCGGCGTGATCGTGCCGTGGAATTTCCCGCTGATGATCGGGGCGTGGAAGATCGGTCCGGCGCTCGCCGCGGGAAATTCGGTCGTGGTCAAGCCGCCGGAGCTGGCGTCGCTCACGCTGCTGCGGCTTGCCGAGCTTGCGACCGAGGCAGGCCTGCCGGACGGCGTGCTCAACGTCGTCACCGGCCGCGGCGCATCGGCCGGCGAGGCGCTCGCGCTGCATATGGATGTCGATGTGCTCGCCTTCACCGGCTCGGGCGCGGTCGGCCGGCGGCTGCTGGAATGCTCGGCGCGGTCGAACCTGAAGCGGGTTCATCTCGAGCTGGGCGGCAAGTCGCCCAATATCGTCTTCGCGGATGTGCCCGACATCAAGCATGCGGCCAAGGTGTCCGCGAATGGCATCTTCAGGAATTCGGGCCAGGTCTGCGTGGCGGGCTCGCGGCTGCTGGTGCAGTCCGCGATCTATGACCGCTTCATGGATGCGCTGCTTGACGCCACCGCAAAGCTCAGGGTCGGTGATCCCCTCGATCTGACGTCGGATATCGGCGCCATCTCGAGCCAGGTGCAGTTGCGGAAGAACCTGAATGCGGTTGCCCGCGCGGAAGCGCAAGGTGCGAAGCGGCTGATCGGCGGAGAGCAGATCCGCGTCGAGAGCGGCGGCAACTTCATGGCGCCCGCGATCCTCACCGAGGTGACGCCATCGATGGAGGTCTGGCGCGAGGAGGTGTTCGGCCCGGTGTTGGCGGTCACGCGGTTCGACGGCGAGGAGGATGCCACAGCCCTCGCCAACGCGACGCCCTATGGACTTGCATCGGCGGTGTGGACCGGAAGTCTGTCGACGGCGCATCGCATGGTGCGCGCCATCAGGGCCGGCGTCGTGCACGTCAACGCCTATGGCGGCGCCGATATTACGGTGCCGCTCGGCGGCTTCAGGCAATCCGGCTTCGGACGCGACAAGTCGCTCCATGCCCTCGACGCCTATACCGACCTCAAGACCGCCTGGATCGCGCTATGACATCAGCTACTACTGAGCGCGCAGGCGTTCTGAACCGCTTGCTCGATGCCGAGCAGGAACGTTTCCGGGCGCTGCATCCGCGCTCGGCGGCGGCCTGGCAGCACGGCAGGCAGCACTACCTCTATGGCGGCCCGTCGCACTGGATGCGGCGCTGGGCCGGCGGCTTTCCGATCTATGCCGATGAGGCGCACGGCGCGCATATCCGGGACATCGACGGCCGCGACTATATCGATTTCTGCCTCGGTGACACCGGCGGCATGTGTGGCCACGCGCCGGAGGCGGTGACGGAAGCCGCGCTGCATCAGCTCAAGCGTGGCGCGACCATGATGCTGCCGACGGAGGACAGCCTCTGGGTCGGCGCCGAGTTGTCGCGTCGCTTCGGCCCGAAATACTGGACGCTGATGACGTCGGCGACCGACGCCAACCGCGCCGCGATCCGCATCTCGCGCATGATCACCGGCCGGCGCAAGGTGCTGGTGTTCTCCGGCTGCTACCACGGCGGCGTCGAGGAGGCGCATGTCGAGATCCGCGACGGCTGCGTCGGCCTGCGCAACATGATCCATCCCAACGGCATCGATCATGATGCCGTGAGCCGGGTGGTCGAATTCAACGATGTCGTGGCACTCGAGGCGGCACTGGCGCAGGGCGATGTCGCCTGCGTGCTGACCGAGCCGCTGATGACGAATTTCGGCATGATCCCGGTCGACCCTGGTTTCCACCAGGCGTTGCGCGACCTGACCCGCCGCGCCGGTACCGTGCTCATCATCGACGAGACCCATACGCTGTCGTGCGGGCCGGGCGGCTACACGGAAAGTCACGGGCTCGAGCCCGACATCTTCGTCGCCGGCAAGGCCATCGCGGGCGGTATCCCCGCTGGCGTATTCGGTCTCAGCCAGGACATCGCCGAGCGGCTCTGGAAGCTCGTCCCCCACGTCAATCCGCGCGAGCGGCAGTCCGCACATCTTGGTTTCGGCGGCACGCTCGCCGGCAATGCGCTGACGGTCGCCACCATGCGCGCGGTGCTGGAGAAGGTCCTGACCTCAGCGAATTACGAGCGGATGATCGGAACCGCGACCTGGCTCGCGCAGGAGGCGCGCCGGCTGATCGAGGCGGCCGGGCTGCCCTGGCACGTCACCCAGATCGGCGCGCGTGCCGAGATCATGTTCATGCCACGACCGCCGCGCAGCGGTGCCGACGTCATTGCCGGCCGGCAACCCGATCTTGAGACCTTGCTGCATGCGTTCTACATGAACGAGGGCATTCTGGTGACGCCGTTCCACACCATGCTGCTGATGTGTCCGGCGACCTCGGGGCGGGACGTGGACAAGCACACAACGGTGTTGGCGCAGTTCATCGATCTGCTGCGCGGCGCGGGAGCAATCTGATGCAGGCGCTTCCGTTCAATCTCGACGGCCGGGTCGCCATCATCACCGGCGGCGGCCGCGGGATCGGTGCGGCCATTGTCGGGCGCCTTGCGCAGGCGGGTGCCACCGTGGTGATCGCCAACCGGACGCTCGATGTGGCCGAGGCACTGGCGCAAGAACTCGCTGACGACGGACGAGCCGCGCATTGCGTGCCGTTTGACAGGCTCGATCGCAGCAGCTTGCGTGCGATGATTGACGATGTCGCCGCCAAGTTCGGCCGGCTCGATATCGTCGTGCACAATGCCGGCGGTTGTCCGTGGGCCTCGCTTGACGAGCTCGACGAAGTCAAGCTTGACGAGACGCTGGCGCTGAACCTCAACGCCGGCATCTGGCTCGCACAGGCTGCAATTCCGCATATGCGCGCCAACCGGTTCGGACGCATTCTCGTGACATCCTCGGTCTCGGCGCGCGTCGCGATGGGCGGCGGCGCGCATTACTCGGCGGCGAAGGCCGGTGTGAACGCGTTCATCCGCGGCGCCGCCTTCGAGCTTGCGCGCGACGGCATCACGGTCAACGGCGTCGAAGCCGGCTTCATCGAGAAGCCGGGCCGCGGCACCATGAGCGCGCCGGAGAACAAGGCGAAACTCGAACGCTTCATCCCGATGGGGCACATGGGGAGCGCGGACGACATCGCCTGCGCGATGCTCTATCTCGCCTCCACTGAGGCCAAATATGTCACCGGGCAGACCATCGTCGTCGACGGCGGCTCGACGCTGCCGGAGACCGGATTTGCCGTCGAACGGCAGTGGGGGCTCTAGATGAGCATGATCCTTTCGGAAGACCGGTTTCCATTTTTCCGGATCATGCCCTGATGCCGCGGCTGGACGGAAAGACCGCGCTGGTGACAGGCGCAGCCACGGGGATCGGCCGGGCCACGGCTTCACTGCTCGCATTGAGCGGCGCGCGTGTCGTGCTGTTCGGCCTCGGTGAGGCTGAGTTGCAAGCAGCCGCGGCGGAGTGCGGCGGGCAGGCGGTCCATGGCGACGTCACGCGTCCGGACGACATTGCCAACGCCGTCGCCGCCTGCGGCGCGTGGCTCGATATCGTCGTCAACGCCGCCGGCCTGATCGTGCCGGATCGGCCCGCCAGCATCTCCGACGAGGTCTGGGCCAGGACGCTCGATGTCAACCTCACGGGGACCATGCGGGTCTGCCGGGCATCCCTGCCGCTGCTCCAGCAGCGTGGCGGCGCGATCGTCAACATCGCCTCGGTTGCCGCGTTCAATGCCAGCCCGGACAGCGCAAGCTACGCCGCCAGCAAGGCGGCCGTCGTCGCCTACACGCGTTCGCTGGCCTACGCCCACGGCGCCGACGGCATTCGCGCCAACGCCGTGGCGCCCGGCTGGGTGCGGACGCCGATGAGCGCCTATGAAATGCAGCTGCTCGCGGACCAGAATGGCACCACGCCCGACGCCGAGTTTCGCGGCGTCGAACGGCGGATCGCACTCGGACGGATGGCCGAGCCCGCCGAGATCGCGGCATGCTGCCTGTTCCTCGCTTCCGACGAGGCGTCCTTCGTGACCGGAGCGGTGCTGGTCGCCGACGGCGGCGGCCGCTCGCCGACGCAAAACCGCGCCGTGTAGGGCCTCGTTTCGAAGCAATCGGAACGTGGCACGAGAAGCGGCCGCGGCAATGATGACTGACTTGTTCAAACGCCCTGAATCGTGCCGCGCTCGCCTCTCCAGCCGATCTCCGCCGGCGACGTGGGCAGGCGGCCGCAACGTCACTCCGGCGCGATCGGGTGCGCTGGACGCTCGATCGATGACCTGAGGCTCTCGAGTTCAACGAAGGCATCGGCGTGTCTGCGAAGCTCATCGGCGATCATCGGAGGCTTCGTTCGGATGCTGGAAACGACGGTGACACGCACGCCCATCCGCCTGACAGCGTCGACAACGGCTCGCAGGTCACCATCGCCGGAGAACACGAACGCATGGTCGATGCGGTGCGCGATCTCCATTGCGTCGACCGCGAGGTCGATGCCGATGCTGCGCTTCATTCGCCGCCGTCCCTCGCCGTCGTCGTGCTGCTTGGCGGCCTTTCTCCTCACTGCATATCCGTTGTAATCGAGCCAATCCACCAGCGGCCGAAGGCTGCTGAATTCGTCGTCGTCCCTCACGACCGTGTAGAAATAAGCACGGACGATTTGCCCATGCTTGCCGAACTCCGAGAGCAATCGCCGGAAGTCGACTTCAAAGCCGAGGTTCTTGACCGTGGTATGAAGATTCGCGCCGTCAATAAATAGTGCAATGCGATCGGTCATCCCAAATCCCCATGACGCCCGGATCATTTGCCTTTTTGCTTTTCGTTCTAAGAATTTCTTGAGCGCATCGGGCGCCACTTAATGTCTTCGCTTAAATCACTTATCCAAAGGCAAGGGCTCGGTCGGGAAAAAGCACAACGCGAGCGACGCGATCATCACTCTGATCGTGCGCTTATTGATAAAGATGCCTAAGGCACACGGGATCCGAGTGCGGACGAACCAGTGCACGTTGAACAATGATGCTGCCGGCCCCCCGACGTGCACACACGTTCAGCTAACAAGAGAATTGCCCGCTATGGCGCTTTGATGGCATCGGTTGCAATGACCGGGTGTACTTATCTCCAATTCGGATGTCCGTCGGCCCTCGGAACAACAACCCTCGCTTCGTCGGTGAAAGCGTCCGTAGGTGACGGGCAGCAATGCGGCGCAGCGGTGATAACGGGTCGTCGCGCACAGGGTTACGTAACCAACGAAAATACATCGAAAATTCAATCCAGAGTACCGCCGCGTTTGCTGCTGACGCGATATTTCGAGATACCACTTTTTCGCAATGCGGGTTTTTTTGCCGGCAGCGAACTTTGCAGGCTAGTCCGAATGACTTTGCGACCCCTGATTGCGCAGACAAGTTTGGTGTTGCTGGCGGGTGCAACCGCCGCCGCGTGTCTGTTGCGCCGCTCAACAACTCTCTCGCCGTCATCGATAAACGAACCGTCGCGATCGATCCGCTCCCGTCTTGTGCGGAGGCTCCAGCGACCGAGCCAAACACGAATGCGGTCGCCAAGGCAATTCTTGCAATTTTCATTCTGGTCGTTTCCGTCCTGCTTTTAATTGAACAGACTGGAAAAAGGGGCGATTGAGATCGTTCCTAAAGCGAGAATCTCGCCCCGACGCGCAGAACTGTCAGCGAATCAACTGGAATAATTCGATGACGTCTGTCAGGCGGATCTTCGCTTTGAGTTCATGTTGCACGAGAAGGTGCCGAGTATCTGCGGCGATCTCGTCGCGCTTAATGGGGGCGGACTGGGCGTGGAACTTTCGCAAGTTCGCCGCGAACTCGCGGGCGACTCCGGCGAGATCTCGAGCAGCTTTCGCGAGATGGGCAGCGGCGTGATCTAACTCTGGGAAAGAGTTACTACTGAGGGGTATGTGCTGTCGCCCAAATTGGCGTTCTGCAATGTTTCCCCACAGGTCATAAGCTTCTACTTCTATGTTCACCGCCCTGCGGGGCCAAGGTGAAGCGCGCGATCGACGTTCTCGACGAACCGGCGAAGCTGCCCCATGAGCGATGATGATCTTTCCTCAAAATACGGCTGCGGTTTGGCCGTCTGTTTGATCGCGGTCGGCCTCTGGCTGCTCATTTTTATCGGCGTCGAGATGGTGAAGCATTACTATGGGTGAGCGCGATATGCCCGGCCGTGGGGCCGGAAAAAAGCCGGCTTGGCGAAATTCAAGTAAACCAATTGCGCATTGTCTCAAAGGCGAGTTTGCGGACAATTCGCGAATGGGACGAGCACGCTACACGTCCCCGGAACTACAACACCAGCCCGGCAACGGTGCTGGTTTTTTTCAAGCGAAGGTCTTTTGTGGGGTTGCTTCATCCGCACGAATGTCCCGCTCTCATGGACTCGAGCTGCCCTTGGCGATCGCAACTCCAATTCGGCACGCGCTAGTGGAGCAGTACCCGTCAGATTTGGCCAGCAGGCTGCGACGCCGGGTACAATTTATGCTGCCGCGGATGTACCGGCGCTCTGCTGAACCGAGACGGCCTGTTTACGGCGCCCGTGCCACGAGCCGACGGAATGACGGCCTCAGCAATGCCAACGCTGCTGAGGCCGTTTTCGATAGTGGGTCAGTCTGATTGTGGCGGTCGGCGGGAATGGTAACCGGCTCTGGGAGCATTTTGCTTTCATGGGACAGTGGCTAAAAGTGGCGTTGGTCATTTTCGGCGTGTCGGCCGGATGGATGGTCATTGGTTACTTGATCTTCGATGCTGATGACGCCGATGCCGTCCAAACCACCAAGGCGCACAAATCGTATCGTACAAATGGCTTCCAAACGCCCCAGAGACCTTAACCAGCTCGCCAAGCGGATCATTTATATCGCCACGGGCAAAACGACCGAGAGTAACCCGTAATGTCCGGGCTGTGCACCAAAGGGCAGCAACGAGTGGTTTTCTCGAGGATAGACTAAAAACACTCCCGGTCCTTAAGTCCCCCAACACGGCCGGGAGACAGAATGGCGACCTCGGCGCGCCGCCCGCGCCGGAGTCGTCGGCGTTTTGAGGTTTGCTTTTTCATTGGCAGCGCGGCTTTAAACCGATTGACCGCAGCAGATTGTCCGACCCGCTTCCGCTGCAGGTTTTTGCCTCGACCGTTCGTCTCGGCTTTTCGTCCTGAAGGGCTTGATATTGCCTACCTGCGCTCGGCTCGCGGATTGACGCAGCGCCTTGCCAGATCAGATCGCAAAGGCGGAGGCGAGGGCGTCCTGTGTGATCAAAGCGACCGACCTCGTCCGCCGCTGCTGCCGTTTCCCCAGTTGCTTGACCAGCAGAATGCCCTGCGCAAGGTGTTGGCAGGGTAGGTTCAGGCAAGGACAACGTCCCAGTTCGAGCGAAACTTGCAGATCCAAGCTTCATTCGCAGCCTCTCGACGAAGAGCGCAGCAGGCAATCGGTAGCGCCGGCCGACAGACCGGCAAGCCGTTGCTGGCGGTCGCGCGGTGGGGACAATCGAACCCGGAGAGTTGCGGGCGGCTCGGAGGGGATTCCGGGACGTGCTTTTGAGACGGGCGAAGTCTTTGAGCGCTTCGTAGAACCGACCGATCGGATCCGGATCGCCATCGTCGTTGTCGCAGCAGCCCGTGCCCGCAGCACGTTGGATGAGGTCCGCCATTCAGAACTAAATCGCGGCGCTGATCCAGCGTGAAAGTCTAGCCCTGCTTTCCGGCCGTTTTTCACCGATGGAGGGTTCGAGAGAGTGACCGTAGTTTCACGGGCACGTCCGAGCACCGCTTGTCGTGGCTTCCCCGTAAAGCCACGGATACCACGTGTGATAAAGAGAACTCCTTGTCGGATCGACGTTAATGGTAAAGGCGGGGATTTCGTGCGGCGCTAGACGGCCGCGCAAATTTGCGGCAGATTGCATTTGAATTAGGTTTTGGGATGCTTGCTCGCATTTTTTGCGGACACACAGTGCAAGCCTCCCGATGACGAAAACAGTTTAAAGACAAATATTTTAATGCGTGCGGAGTTTTGAGCCGCACCGAAGCGGGCAGGGTAGTGCGTTCGAGGTCTTTCACAGCACGGCTGACGAGCAAAAAAATAAAAAAAGCCTGGCAATTGCTTGTCTGTCGAAACGCTTGCCAATTTTTTGAACGAGCGTTTGGGTAATTGATGAATTGATTTTCGACTGCAATCACACCTGCTCTGCGTCGGCAGAGTTTTTTAGGAGTGTGTATTGAGTCGCGTTATTTTTGTTCGGAGCGCCGAGCCACCGATCAATTGGTCCGAAGTCGAATCGCGTCTCGACGGAATTTCAAATTCTGCTTTTTCAACGTCAGACAATCTTCCCATCGCGAAAGATCTGCCAACTCTGGTTGATCGGCTGCTGTCGATTGAGCCCGTCGCCCTGATCGACGCGCCGACAAACGCCGAGCGCGATCCATTTGAAACGCTGTCTTTGCCGGCAGAAATCCATCCCGACCGAGACGAATTTTTAGATGCAGCCGTTTGCAGGAGCAGCAGCATGACCACTCGTTCCGAAGTTGCTTCAATCTTTCCGAACACTTCGGGCACCAGCGCACGGTTGCGGCCCAATTATTTCCAGTGGCGGGCGTTCATGGGTGTAAGCCACAAGTGCGAGATCGCCTTCATCGACCGCGGCATCGATGACCTCGAAACGCTACTTGCCGGCATTCGGCCGGATGTTGAGGTAATCCTGCTCTCTGATGATGAACCGGCTGTCCGCCAGATGGCGCGGGCGGTCGAAGGCAGGAACGGACTGGAAGCAATCCATCTCATCGCCCACGGGCAGCCTGGAACGATAGCGTTTTCGGCTGGGCCGCTCTCGCTTGACACCGTGGATCGTGTCGCGGGCGATCTGGCGCATCTGGGCAACGCGATCACGCAGGGCGGCGAACTACGGTTGTGGAGCTGCGCAGTCGCACAGGGTGAGTACGGCGCGGCGTTGATCGACGCCATCGCGGCCGCCACCGCCACCAAGGTGGTGGCTTCGGCCCAACGCGTCGGTGCCGCCGCACGCGGCGGCAGCTGGGATCTTTGGTCGCTCGACAACTCAACTCTTGCAGAGCCGCCGATCACGGCCGCCGGGCAGAGGGCCTATGCGGGCGTGCTGGATACCAACAACACGACAATCTCAGGCAACAACAGCACCAACACGCTGACTGTGACCGGAAGCAACGACAAGGTCAGCGACGGCAACGGGACAAACTCGGTCACGGTGACGGGCAGCAATAACACCGTCTCTGACGGCAACGGCACTAACACGGTCACGGTCGCGGGAAACAACAATACCGCTAGCGATGGCAACGGCACCAATACCATCACGGTCTCGGGCAGCAACAACACCGTCAGCGACGGCAATGGCTCCAACACGATCATCGTCAGCGGCAGCAACGCGACCATCAGCGACGGCAATGGCGGCAATCTGATCTATGCGGCCAACACCACCGGCACCAATACCATCAGCGACGGCAACGGGACCAATGTCATCGTCGGTGGCAGCGGATCGGATGCCATCAATGCCGGCAACGGCAGCAATATCATCTATGGCGGCGCCGGAAACGACACAATCAACGTCGGAAATGGCTCCGACGTTATCATCGGAGGGGCCGGCAGCGACACCATAAATGCAGGCAACGGCGGCGCTCTCGCGATCTATGCGCTTTCCGATCATTATCGGGTCGTCTCTGGTGCATTGCAGTCATTGGCCGGTGATGTCGACAGGTACAACGGCGGCGGGGGGACCGATACGATTCGCATCGTCCTCACTGCGGACGAATACGCGCTCATCAAATCGCAATTGACGGCATATGCGAGTTGGTTGGCCGCGAACCAGGGCTGTGGCGGCGCGACGTATTCGTTTAATTTTTCCGCCGGGACCTCCGGCACCGGAGTCTCGACCACGGGCGGTGGCCTCGTTCTCAATGGTTGGGAAGCGCTCCAGATTCAGATCGTCAATCCCGCAACGATCAACCTGGCACTAGGCGCGAGTTCCAACACCGGCTCGCTCAACAGTCTCTTTACCAACACGGTCGGCACCAGCGCTACGAGCTTCACCGACACGTTCAAAATCGTGGGCGTCGCCGCCGGCAACGGAAGCGCGACCGCGACCTCTTTGGATCCGTCGCTCAATGTTGCGCAATACCTCCACGGTACCGCGACCCTTCCGACCTCCTATACGGTGGCCGGCGCAGACGGCACGCTAACGGTCAATGCGGATGGCACTTACAGCTACGCGGTGACGTCCTTTGCGACACCGACCGACGTCTTTACCATTTCGACGCTTGATCAGAACGGTTTCGTTACCTCGACGACACTGACGTTCGGGATGCCGAACCATGGGCCGACCATCGTTGCGGGCTCGACCACGGCGAGTGGCGCGATCACGGAAGCCGCGAACACCACCGGCTCGACCGCAACGGACAGCGCCTCGGGCTCGGTCGCCTTTGCCGACGTCGACCTGTCGGACAGCCATACCGTCACGCAGGGCACACCCAGCTTCGCCTGGTCGGGCGGCACGCTGACCGCGGGCCAGATCAGCGCGCTGACATCGGCCAGCACGCTGGCGCTGACCAAGACCGACTCGACCGGGACGGGCTCGGGTTCGGTGGCGTGGAATTACTCGGCGCAGGACAAGACGTTCGACTTCCTGGCGGCCGGTCAGACCCTGACGGCGACCTATGTGGTCACGATCAATGACGGCCATGGCGGCACCACGACCCAGAATTTGGTTGTCACCGTCACCGGCACCAATGACACGCCGACCATCGTGGCTGGCTCGACCTCCGCGACAGGTGCCTTCAATGAGGCGGCCGGGGTCACCGGCTCGACCGCAACGGACGGCGCGTCGGGCACCATCGCCTTTGCCGACGTCGACCTGTCGGACAGCCACACCGTCGCGCAGGGCGCACCGAGCTTCGCATGGTCGGGAGGCACGCTGAGCGGGGGGCAGCTCGGTGCCCTGGCGAGCGCGAGCACGCTGGCGTTGACCAAGACCGACTCGACCGGGACGGGGTCGGGCAGCGTGGCCTGGAACTACAGCGCCCAGGACAAGGCCTTCGACTTCCTGGCGGCCGGCCAGACCCTGACGGCGACCTACGCGGTCACCATCAATGACGGCCATGGCGGCACCACGACCCAGAATGTGGTGGTGACAATCACCGGGACCAACGATGCGCCGACGATCTCGGCCGGGACGACGGCGAGCGGAGTCTTCAACGAGGCGGCCGGGGTCACCGGCTCGGGCACAACGGACAGCGCGTCGGGCACCATCGCCTTTGCCGACGTCGACCTGTCGGACAGCCACACCGTCACGCAGGGCACGCCGAGCTTCGTATGGTCAGGCGGTGCTCTCACGACCGGCCAGGGCAACGCTTTGGTGAGCGCGAGCACGCTGGCACTGACCAAGACCGATTCGACTGGCACGGGTTCGGGCAGCGTGGCCTGGAACTATAGCGCCCAGGACAAGACCTTTGACTTCCTGGCGGTCGGTCAAACGCTGAAGGTAACCTATCTGGTCTCCATCGATGACGGCCACGGCGGCACGGTTTCGCAGCCCGTCACCATCACCGTCACCGGCACCAACGATCTGCCGACCATCGTCGCCGGCTCGACCACCGCCAGCGGCGCGTTCAGCGAGGCTGCCAACACCACCGGCTCGACCGCGCCGGACACGGCCTCGGGTTCGATCGCCTTTGCCGATGTCGACCTCTCCGACCACCACACGGTGAGCGTCACCGGCGTCACCGCGAGCGGCACCACCTCCGGCCTGGCCGGCAACGCCACGCTGCTGAGCTGGTTCACCCTGGGGGCGGAGACCGACTCCACCAATGGTGCCACCGGCACGCAGGCCTGGAGCTTCTCGGCACAGGACAAGAGCTTCGACTATCTCGCCAATGGCGAGAGCGTCACGCTGACCTACAGCGTGCAGGTCGATGACGGCCACGGCGGCACGGTTTCGCAGCCCGTCACCATCACCGTCACCGGCACCAACGATCTGCCGACCATCGTCGCCGGCTCGACCACCGCCAGCGGCGCGTTCAGCGAGGCTGCCAACACCACCGGCTCGACCGCGCCGGACACGGCCTCGGGTTCGATCGCCTTTGCCGATGTCGACCTCTCCGACCACCACACGGTGAGCGTCACCGGCGTCACCGCGAGCGGCACCACCTCCGGCCTGGCCGGCAACGCCACGCTGCTGAGCTGGTTCACCCTGGGGGCGGAGACCGACTCCACCAATGGTGCCACCGGCACGCAGGCCTGGAGCTTCTCGGCACAGGACAAGAGCTTCGACTATCTCGCCAATGGCGAGAGCGTCACGCTGACCTACAGCGTGCAGGTCGATGACGGCCACGGCGGCACGGTTTCGCAGCCCGTCACCATCACCGTCACCGGCACCAACGATCTGCCGACCATCGTCGCCGGCTCGACCACCGCCAGCGGCGCGTTCAGCGAGGCTGCCAACACCACCGGCTCGACCGCGCCGGACACGGCCTCGGGTTCGATCGCCTTTGCCGATGTCGACCTCTCCGACCACCACACGGTGAGCGTCACCGGCGTCACCGCGAGCGGCACCACCTCCGGCCTGGCCGGCAACGCCACGCTGCTGAGCTGGTTCACCCTGGGGGCGGAGACCGACTCCACCAATGGTGCCACCGGCACGCAGGCCTGGAGCTTCTCGGCACAGGACAAGAGCTTCGACTATCTCGCCAATGGCGAGAGCGTCACGCTGACCTACAGCGTGCAGGTCGATGACGGCCACGGCGGCACGGTTTCGCAGCCCGTCACCATCACCGTCACCGGCACCAACGATCTGCCGACCATCGTCGCCGGCTCGACCACCGCCAGCGGCGCGTTCAGCGAGGCTGCCAACACCACCGGCTCGACCGCGCCGGACACGGCCTCGGGTTCGATCGCCTTTGCCGATGTCGACCTCTCCGACCACCACACGGTGAGCGTCACCGGCGTCACCGCGAGCGGCACCACCTCCGGCCTGGCCGGCAACGCCACGCTGCTGAGCTGGTTCACCCTGGGGGCGGAGACCGACTCCACCAATGGTGCCACCGGCACGCAGGCCTGGAGCTTCTCGGCACAGGACAAGAGCTTCGACTATCTCGCCAATGGCGAGAGCGTCACGCTGACCTACAGCGTGCAGGTCGATGACGGCCACGGCGGCACGGTTTCGCAGCCCGTCACCATCACCGTCACCGGCACCAACGATCTGCCGACCATCGTCGCCGGCTCGACCACCGCCAGCGGCGCGTTCAGCGAGGCTGCCAACACCACCGGCTCGACCGCGCCGGACACGGCCTCGGGTTCGATCGCCTTTGCCGATGTCGACCTCTCCGACCACCACACGGTGAGCGTCACCGGCGTCACCGCGAGCGGCACCACCTCCGGCCTGGCCGGCAACGCCACGCTGCTGAGCTGGTTCACCCTGGGGGCGGAGACCGACTCCACCAATGGTGCCACCGGCACGCAGGCCTGGAGCTTCTCGGCACAGGACAAGAGCTTCGACTATCTCGCCAATGGCGAGAGCGTCACGCTGACCTACAGCGTGCAGGTCGATGACGGCCACGGCGGCACGGTTTCGCAGCCCGTCACCATCACCGTCACCGGCACCAACGATCTGCCGACCATCGTCGCCGGCTCGACCACCGCCAGCGGCGCGTTCAGCGAGGCTGCCAACACCACCGGCTCGACCGCGCCGGACACGGCCTCGGGTTCGATCGCCTTTGCCGATGTCGACCTCTCCGACCACCACACGGTGAGCGTCACCGGCGTCACCGCGAGCGGCACCACCTCCGGCCTGGCCGGCAACGCCACGCTGCTGAGCTGGTTCACCCTGGGGGCGGAGACCGACTCCACCAATGGTGCCACCGGCACGCAGGCCTGGAGCTTCTCGGCACAGGACAAGAGCTTCGACTATCTCGCCAATGGCGAGAGCGTCACGCTGACCTACAGCGTGCAGGTCGATGACGGCCACGGCGGCACGGTTTCGCAGCCCGTCACCATCACCGTCACCGGCACCAACGATCTGCCGACCATCGTCGCCGGCTCGACCACCGCCAGCGGCGCGTTCAGCGAGGCTGCCAACACCACCGGCTCGACCGCGCCGGACACGGCCTCGGGTTCGATCGCCTTTGCCGATGTCGACCTCTCCGACCACCACACGGTGAGCGTCACCGGCGTCACCGCGAGCGGCACCACCTCCGGCCTGGCCGGCAACGCCACGCTGCTGAGCTGGTTCACCCTGGGGGCGGAGACCGACTCCACCAATGGTGCCACCGGCACGCAGGCCTGGAGCTTCTCGGCACAGGACAAGAGCTTCGACTATCTCGCCAATGGCGAGAGCGTCACGCTGACCTACAGCGTGCAGGTCGATGACGGCCACGGCGGCACGGTTTCGCAGCCCGTCACCATCACCGTCACCGGCACCAACGATCTGCCGACCATCGTCGCCGGCTCGACCACCGCCAGCGGCGCGTTCAGCGAGGCTGCCAACACCACCGGCTCGACCGCGCCGGACACGGCCTCGGGTTCGATCGCCTTTGCCGATGTCGACCTCTCCGACCACCACACGGTGAGCGTCACCGGCGTCACCGCGAGCGGCACCACCTCCGGCCTGGCCGGCAACGCCACGCTGCTGAGCTGGTTCACCCTGGGGGCGGAGACCGACTCCACCAATGGTGCCACCGGCACGCAGGCCTGGAGCTTCTCGGCACAGGACAAGAGCTTCGACTATCTCGCCAATGGCGAGAGCGTCACGCTGACCTACAGCGTGCAGGTCGATGACGGCCACGGCGGCACGGTTTCGCAGCCCGTCACCATCACCGTCACCGGCACCAACGATCTGCCGACCATCGTCGCCGGCTCGACCACCGCCAGCGGCGCGTTCAGCGAGGCTGCCAACACCACCGGCTCGACCGCGCCGGACACGGCCTCGGGTTCGATCGCCTTTGCCGATGTCGACCTCTCCGACCACCACACGGTGAGCGTCACCGGCGTCACCGCGAGCGGCACCACCTCCGGCCTGGCCGGCAACGCCACGCTGCTGAGCTGGTTCACCCTGGGGGCGGAGACCGACTCCACCAATGGTGCCACCGGCACGCAGGCCTGGAGCTTCTCGGCACAGGACAAGAGCTTCGACTATCTCGCCAATGGCGAGAGCGTCACGCTGACCTACAGCGTGCAGGTCGATGACGGCCACGGCGGCACGGTTTCGCAGCCCGTCACCATCACCGTCACCGGCACCAACGATCTGCCGACCATCGTCGCCGGCTCGACCACCGCCAGCGGCGCGTTCAGCGAGGCTGCCAACACCACCGGCTCGACCGCGCCGGACACGGCCTCGGGTTCGATCGCCTTTGCCGATGTCGACCTCTCCGACCACCACACGGTGAGCGTCACCGGCGTCACCGCGAGCGGCACCACCTCCGGCCTGGCCGGCAACGCCACGCTGCTGAGCTGGTTCACCCTGGGGGCGGAGACCGACTCCACCAATGGTGCCACCGGCACGCAGGCCTGGAGCTTCTCGGCACAGGACAAGAGCTTCGACTATCTCGCCAATGGCGAGAGCGTCACGCTGACCTACAGCGTGCAGGTCGATGACGGCCACGGCGGCACGGTTTCGCAGCCCGTCACCATCACCGTCACCGGCACCAACGATCTGCCGACCATCGTCGCCGGCTCGACCACCGCCAGCGGCGCGTTCAGCGAGGCTGCCAACACCACCGGCTCGACCGCGCCGGACACGGCCTCGGGTTCGATCGCCTTTGCCGATGTCGACCTCTCCGACCACCACACGGTGAGCGTCACCGGCGTCACCGCGAGCGGCACCACCTCCGGCCTGGCCGGCAACGCCACGCTGCTGAGCTGGTTCACCCTGGGGGCGGAGACCGACTCCACCAATGGTGCCACCGGCACGCAGGCCTGGAGCTTCTCGGCACAGGACAAGAGCTTCGACTATCTCGCCAATGGCGAGAGCGTCACGCTGACCTACAGCGTGCAGGTCGATGACGGCCACGGCGGCACGGTTTCGCAGCCCGTCACCATCACCGTCACCGGCACCAACGATCTGCCGACCATCGTCGCCGGCTCGACCACCGCCAGCGGCGCGTTCAGCGAGGCTGCCAACACCACCGGCTCGACCGCGCCGGACACGGCCTCGGGTTCGATCGCCTTTGCCGATGTCGACCTCTCCGACCACCACACGGTGAGCGTCACCGGCGTCACCGCGAGCGGCACCACCTCCGGCCTGGCCGGCAACGCCACGCTGCTGAGCTGGTTCACCCTGGGGGCGGAGACCGACTCCACCAATGGTGCCACCGGCACGCAGGCCTGGAGCTTCTCGGCACAGGACAAGAGCTTCGACTATCTCGCCAATGGCGAGAGCGTCACGCTGACCTACAGCGTGCAGGTCGATGACGGCCACGGCGGCACGGTTTCGCAGCCCGTCACCATCACCGTCACCGGCACCAACGATCTGCCGACCATCGTCGCCGGCTCGACCACCGCCAGCGGCGCGTTCAGCGAGGCTGCCAACACCACCGGCTCGACCGCGCCGGACACGGCCTCGGGTTCGATCGCCTTTGCCGATGTCGACCTCTCCGACCACCACACGGTGAGCGTCACCGGCGTCACCGCGAGCGGCACCACCTCCGGCCTGGCCGGCAACGCCACGCTGCTGAGCTGGTTCACCCTGGGGGCGGAGACCGACTCCACCAATGGTGCCACCGGCACGCAGGCCTGGAGCTTCTCGGCACAGGACAAGAGCTTCGACTATCTCGCCAATGGCGAGAGCGTCACGCTGACCTACAGCGTGCAGGTCGATGACGGCCACGGCGGCACGGTTTCGCAGCCCGTCACCATCACCGTCACCGGCACCAACGATCTGCCGACCATCGTCGCCGGCTCGACCACCGCCAGCGGCGCGTTCAGCGAGGCTGCCAACACCACCGGCTCGACCGCGCCGGACACGGCCTCGGGTTCGATCGCCTTTGCCGATGTCGACCTCTCCGACCACCACACGGTGAGCGTCACCGGCGTCACCGCGAGCGGCACCACCTCCGGCCTGGCCGGCAACGCCACGCTGCTGAGCTGGTTCACCCTGGGGGCGGAGACCGACTCCACCAATGGTGCCACCGGCACGCAGGCCTGGAGCTTCTCGGCACAGGACAAGAGCTTCGACTATCTCGCCAATGGCGAGAGCGTCACGCTGACCTACAGCGTGCAGGTCGATGACGGCCACGGCGGCACGGTTTCGCAGCCCGTCACCATCACCGTCACCGGCACCAACGATCTGCCGACCATCGTCGCCGGCTCGACCACCGCCAGCGGCGCGTTCAGCGAGGCTGCCAACACCACCGGCTCGACCGCGCCGGACACGGCCTCGGGTTCGATCGCCTTTGCCGATGTCGACCTCTCCGACCACCACACGGTGAGCGTCACCGGCGTCACCGCGAGCGGCACCACCTCCGGCCTGGCCGGCAAC